>JAQGIA010000305.1 GCA_028291445.1 Belnapia sp. | reverse complement strand
GAAATCCAGCCCCTCCTGGCGGAAGGCCTTGGTGATGGCCGCCCGGCCGCCCTCCTGGTGCTCCTCCCGCTGCCGGGCATGGACGAAGCGGCGGATGCGGGCGCGGGCCTTGCCGGTGACGACGAAGCGTTCCCAGGCCGGGTTCGGCTGGCCGCCGCGGGCGGTGATGATCTCGACCTGATCGCCGTTTTCCAGCATGTGCCGGAGCGGGACGATCTTGCCGTTCACCTTGGCGCCGACGCAATTGTCGCCGACCTGGCTATGCACCTCATAGGCGAAATCGACCGGCTTGGCGCCGCGCTGCAGCTCGATCAGGTCGCCCTTGGGGGAGAAGCAGAAGACCAGCTCGCGGTGCAGCTCGAGCTTGGTGTCGTCGAGGAATTCCTGGGCGCCCTCGGCATTCTCCAGGATGTCGAGCAGCGCCCGCACCCAGGGATAGCGCTTGCGCGCGGTGCCGCCGGCCGTCTCGGGCCCCTGCTTGTAGATCCAGTGCGCGGCGACGCCGTATTCGGCGACCTCGTGCATTTCCCGGGTGCGGATCTGCACCTCGATCTTGGCGTTGCGCCGCTCCGGCACGGTCACGCCGGTATGCAGCGATTGGTAGCCATTGGTCTTCGGCGTGCTGATGTAGTCCTTGAACCGGCCGGGAACCACCCGATAGGCGTCGTGTACCGCGCCGAGCGCCACGTAGCAGGCCGCCCGGTCATCGACGATGACGCGGAAGGCCATGACATCCGACAGCGCCTCGAAGGCGACGTTCTTCTTCTGCATCTTCAGCCAGATGGAATAGGGCGACTTCTCCCGTCCCATCACATCGACCGCGGTCGCCCCATGCGCCGCCAGCACCTTCCGCAGATCCTGCTCGATTTCCTTGATGAGGTTCGCGCCCTGGCCGCGAAGGAACGTCAGGCGGGCGGCGATGGTCTGCCGCGCCTCGGGGTGCAGCGCCTGGAAGGCCAGCGTCTCCAGCTCGGTCTTCAGCGCATCCATGCCGATGCGCTCGGCCAGCGGGGTGAAGATCTCCAGCGTCTCGCGCGCGGTCTTCTGCCGCCGGGCGAGCTGCGGAACGAAATGCAGCGTCCGCATGTTGTGCAGCCGGTCCGCCAGCTTCACCAGCAGGACCCGGATATCCTCGCTCATGGCGAGGACCAGCTTGCGGAGGTTCTCCGCCTGCTTGGTCCGCTCGGATTGCAGCTCGATCCGCGTCAGCTTGGTGACGCCATCGACCAGCCGGGCGACCTCGGAGCCGAAGCGCCGCTCGATCTCCTTCAGCCCGGTCGCGGTATCCTCGGCCACGTCATGCAGCAGGGCGGTGGCGATGGTCGCGCTGTCCAGCCGGTAGTCGGCGAGGATGCCGGCGACCGCCAGCGGGTGGGTGATATAGGGGTCGCCGTTGTCGCGCTGCTGGGTCGCATGCGCCTCGGCGGCCAGCTGGCCCGCCCGGGTGATCAGCCCGACATCGGCCCGCGGATCATAGGCCAGCACCCGTGCGGCGAGTGCGGCAGCCTCGGCATAGCCCGGTGGCCGTGCCGGGTCGGCGATGAGCGGGGCAGCCGGCAGGCCGCCCGCCGGGCCTTCGGGCGCGCGCGGCACCGAACCAAGAAACGGCCCGGTCTCGCGCGCGCTCAAGCGCCCGGCCTCGGAAGGGCGCCCTGCCTCAGCGGCGGCCGCCGCCGCCCAGTTCGGCGGCGATGGCGGCCTCGATGTCGTCGGGCGACAGGTCTTCGAGCCCGGCGCCCTCGCTGGGCAGTTCCTCGTTCACATCCATCACGCCGAAGATGTTCTCGTCGGTGGCGATGAGGTCGAGCACCTCCTCCTCCGCCGGCTCCGGCTCGGGGGCGCGCTGCAGCGACTTGATCAGGTCGGCCTCGATCGAGGGCAGGTCGATGGTGGTCTCGGCGATCTCACGCAGCGCAACGACGGTGTTCTTGTCGTTCTCGCGCTCCAGGGTCAGTTCCTCGCCCCGGCCGATGTTGCGCGCGCGCTGCGCGGCGGTGAGCACGAGCTCGAACCGGTTGGGGATCTGGACAATGCAGTCTTCGACGGTGACGCGCGCCATGACGGCCTCGTTACGGTTGGATGGTCCACCCGGAAGAACGGGCAGGGCATCGGCTGGCGGATGGACCTTCCAGATAGCCACCGGGAGGGGATTCTGCAAGCGCCGTGCCGCGCCGCAGCATCGCTAGACCATAATCGGCTCCGGCGGATCATCGTCCGGCAGCGCCGCCAGCAGCGCCGCGACCGCAAGCCCCAGCCGCGGATGCACCCAGTCCGGCGCCACATCGGCTAGAGGTTGCAGCACGAAGCGCCGCAGCTGCGCCCGCGGATGCGGCAGCACCAGCCGCGGGGCATCCCGCAGCAGCCCGTCGAGCGCGATCAGGTCGAGGTCCAGGGTGCGCGGCGCATCCGGATAGGGCCGCTGCCGCCCCGCGGCTGCCTCGATCGCCTGCAGCGCATCGAGCAAATCCAGCGGGTCGGCCGCTGCCGGGCCGGCCAGCCGCGCCACCCCGTTCACGAAGCGCGGCACCCCCGGTACAGCGGGCACCGGCGTGGTAGCATACCACCGCGACAGGGCAACCAGCCGCCATCCCGGCAGCCGGTCCAGCGCCACCGCAGCCGCCCGGCAGGTCGCCAGCGGCCCCAACCCGAAGCCTAGGCCGAAATCACCCGGAAGATTAGCGCCCAGCGCGATCAGCGCGCTGCTTTCTCGCTTACTTAACGACACTGGCCCCGTACACTCCCGTCAGCCACCTTGGCCCGACCCGATATTCGAGAGCACCGCCCTTGCAGACCGATCGCATCGAACGCATCGCCCTTTTCATCGATGGCGCCAATCTCTACGCCGCGTCCCGCAGCCTCGGCTTCGACGTGGACTATAAGAACCTGCTCGCGCATTTCCGCCAGCGCGCCTACCTGATCCGCGCCTATTATTATACCGCCCTGCTGGAGACCGAGGAATACTCGCCGCTCCGGCCGCTGGTCGATTGGCTGGGCTACAACGGCTATTCCGTGGTGACCAAGCCGGCCAAGGAATTCACCGACGCCAGCGGCCGCCGCCGGGTCAAGGGCAGCGTCGACATCGAGATGGCGGTGGATGTCCTCGAACTCGTCGGCCATCTCGACCATGTCGTGCTGTTCTCCGGCGACGGCGACCTGCGCCGGCTGGTCGAGGCGGTGCAGCGCCGCGGCGTCCGCGTCACCGTCATCTCCAGCATCCGCACCCAGCCGGCGATGATCGCCGACGAGCTGCGCCGCCAGGCCGATGCCTTCCTCGACCTGGCCGAGCTGGCCGACCACATCACCCGCCGCCAGGTGGAACCCCGCCCGCGCGGCGGCGCCGCGCTTGGTCCCGCCCCGGGCCCGGCCCCGGGCCATGTCCTGGCCAATCGCCCGCCGCCGATCCGTGCCACCCCTGCCGACCCCTTCCGCGAGCTGCCGGACCTGCCGGAGTGAGCGAGGCCATGACCGCGGCGGGGAGCCAGCCCCTCCCGGCCGCCGCCCAGCCGGAGCCGGACTGCCCGCTCTGCCCGCGCCTCGCCGGGCTGCGGGCGGCCAACCGCATCGCCTATCCCGATTGGCACAATGCCCCGGTCCCTTCCTGGGGCCCGGTGGAGGCGCCGCTGCTGGTGCTCGGCATGGCGCCCGGCCAGCGCGGCGCCAACCGCACCGGGCGGCCCTTCACCGGCGACCATGCCGGCCGGCTGCTCTATGCCACCCTGCTGCGCTTCGGCCTGGCCAGCGGCGAATACCTGGAACGCCCGGATGACGGGATGCGGCTGACCGGCTGCCGGGTCACCAATGCGGTGCGCTGCGTCCCGCCGGCCAACCTGCCGCAGCCGCCCGAGATCCGTGCCTGCAACGGCTTCCTGCGCGGCGAGCTGGCGGCGATGCCCAACCTCCGGGTGGTGCTGGCGCTCGGCACCCTGGCGCATGCCGCGCTGCTGCGCGCCCTCGGCCTGCGGCTCAGCGCGACGCCTTTCGCCCATGGCGCGGTGCATGCGCTGCCGGACGGGCTGCTGCTGGCCGACAGCTACCATGTCAGCCGCTACAATACCTCGACCCGCCGGCTGACCACGCCGATGTTCGAGGCCGTGGTGGCCGAGGCGATGCGGCGCATTTCCGGCTGAGCGGACCTGCCTTGGCCGAGGCCGCTTCGCAGCGCGTAAACCATTGGTATCCTACTGGATAAATGCTGACGCTTGGTACTCATCGCGCCGTAGCTGCCCTCGACCAACTCGGACCCTCGCGGCATGGAAGCGGCGTCTTGTCCTGGCCGAAAGCGGCCCGTCCGTTTTTGGGAAGCAGCTAGAAAGCGAGCATTGAACGACGGGCCACGCTCGGCGGCTCTCGGCCCTTTTCAGACCTTCTTGGCGTCCGATACGATGCTGCCATGAACGCGCTAATCAGCAGATCGTCCGTGCCACTCCGGCGCCTCACCGGATCGGATGCCGCCATCTACCGCCAACTGCGCCTGGACGGTCTTCGTAGCCA
>JAQGIA010000281.1 GCA_028291445.1 Belnapia sp. | reverse complement strand
GCGCGGGAGGTCCGGCGGGACCTCGCCCGCGGCGCCGTCAAGCTGCTGTATGTCTCGCCCGAGCGGCTGGCCTTCGACAATACGCTTTCCCGCCTCGCGGAACGGCCGATCGCCCTGTTCGCCATCGACGAGGCGCATTGCGTCAGCCAGTGGGGCCACCATTTCCGGCCGGAATACCGTGGCCTCGGCATGCTGGCCGAGCGCTTCCCGGGCGTGCCACGGCTGGCGCTGACCGCGACCGCCGATCCGCGCACGGTCGAGGATATCCGCGTCCAGCTCGGCCTGCAGGACAGCCCGGTCTTCCGCGGTGGCTTCGACCGGCCGAATATCTTCGTCAGCGCCGCGCCGCGGGAGCAGGAGCGGGCGCAAGTGCGGGCCTTCGTGAAATCCGCCGGTGACGGATCGGGGGCCGGCATTGTGTACTGCGGGACCCGGGCCAAGACCGAGGCGACCACCGAATGGCTGCGCGCCGATGGCCATGATGCGTTGTGCTTCCATGCCGGCATGAACCCGGAGGCCAAGCGCGACAGCCACCGCCGCTTCGCCCGTGGCGATGCGGTCATCATGGCGGCGACGATCGCCTTCGGCATGGGCATCGACCGGCCCGATGTCCGCTGGGTCTGCCACCTCGACCTGCCGAAGTCGCCCGAGAGCTGGTACCAGGAAATCGGCCGCGCCGGGCGCGACGGGCTGCCGGCCCGCGCCCTGCTGCTCTATGGCGCCGGCGACATCGCGCTGGCCCGCCACCGCATCCAGGAAAGCCCGGCCATGCCGGAGCAGAAGCGGATCGAGCGGGCACGGCTGGAGGCCATGGTCTCCATCGCCGAGGCGGCGACCTGCCGGCGCAAGATCCTGCTGCGGTGCTTCGGCGAGGCCCTGGAGGGCGACGACCCGGAAAATTGCGGTGCCTGCGACATCTGCCGTGAACCCCCGAAGCTGTTCGACGGCACCATCCCGGCGCAGAAGCTGCTCAGCGCCGTGCTGCGGACCCGGCTGAACAACGGCTCGCATTTCGGGCTCGGCCACGTGGTCGACGTGCTGCGCGGCAAGCTGACGCCGAAGGTGGCGCAATTCGCGCATGACAAGCTGAAGACCTTCGGCATCGGCACCGACCTGACCGAGACCGCCTGGCGCGGCGTGGCCCGCCAGCTGGTGGCGCGCGGTGCGCTCGACGTCGCCATCGAGAGCCACGGCGAGCTGGTCCCGACCGACGCCGCCCGGCCGATTCTCAAGGGCGAGGAAAAGGTGCTGCTGCGCGAGGAGACGCTGACGGCGCGCGCCGAGCCGCGCACGGCACGCGGCGGACGCTCCGCCGAACCGGCCATGGCCGGCGATGCGCTGTTCGATGCGCTGCGCGCCTGGCGCAAGCGCGAGGCGGCCGACCAGGGCGTGCCGGCCTATGTCATCTTCCAGAACGACACGCTGGCGGCGATCGCCGAGCGCCGGCCGGGGGATGCCGAGGACCTCGGCATGATCCCCGGCGTCGGCCGCAGCAAGCTGGAACGCTACGCCGATGCGGTGCTGCGGGTGGTGCGGGAGACGGGTTAGGCGGCTTCAGCCGCCGCCGAATTCCTTCAGGATCCGCCCCATCAGATTGGGTGCCGGCCGCTGCCCCGGCGGTTGCGCCCGGCGTTCGGTCGCCGCCCAGCGCAGCCTGGCCTCGAGCGCCGTCGCCATCGCCACCGGCGCATCGGCTGCTACCCTTTGCAGCGCGGCGGAGGGCGGCGGGGCCGGACCGCAGCCGGCCTCGGGCGCCTGACGGGCGGCGAGGCTCGCGTGCAGCGCCTCGCCGGTGATCCCACCCTGTTGGGCGAAGGGCTGGCGCGACTTGGTGGGGCGTAGCTGGAACAGGCCCGCCGCGCTGTCATGCGCCCGGCCCAACCCCCAGCAGGCGCTGCGGTCCTGGCGCAAGGCCAGGTAATCCGCGTCGAGCGCCAGCAGCGGCTCGACCTCCCCGGCCATCCAGGCCATGGTCAGGTCGGCCAGGCCATGGTCGGGATAGCCGCCGCCGATGTCGGAATGCACCCCGGCGAACCAGACCTGGCGCAGCACCTGCCCGGTCGGCGCATCGGGCGGTTGGAACCAGACCGCCGGGGCGAAATCGACCCGCCGTTCGTCCAGCGCCAGGGCCTGGAAGGCATGCGCCACATGGGCGCCGAGGCCGGTGTCGTAGAATTCGTAGAATTCGGCGAAGGCGCGGTCGAGGTTGCCCGGCACGCCGAGCGAGCCGACGGTGTCCCAGACGCCGACGCATTGCACCGGCACCGCGATATGGCGGTCGGGGAACTGCAGTCGCGGGTCGCTCTGGCCGGGTTCCAGGCGGAGCCGGTAGCCTTCCCAAAGCAGCGCGAAATCATCCATGTCCCGCTTGTGCAGCAGGCCCGACCAGCCGATCAGCCCGGCCACGCTGCGTGCGGTATAGGCGCCGCGGGAGAAGCCGAAGAGGAAGATCTCGTCGCCGTCGCAGTAGTTGTGGGCGATGAAGGCATAGGCGTCGCGTACGTTGCGCGACAGGCCGAGGCCCAACCCGCCGCCGAACAGCCGGTCGATGGTCCCGCCGGAGGTGCCGACGCCGGCAAGGTAATAGACGATCTGGGCCACCGGCTCGGCGCTGCGCAGATCATGGGGCAGCACGGCCCGGGCCATGCGGGTGACGTTGGTGAAATCGGTGCCGGTGTCGTTGTCCTGCCAGGTTCCGTCGCAGCAGACGACCAGGCGCTTCTTGCTGAGCATGGCTTTGCCTCCCCTTCATTGCTTTATTGTCAACGAAGACTGCGGGCATTTGCCTGGCCGGTGCAACGAGGCTGAAATGACAGGTCGAGGAGGTTATGCCGCCTCGGCGTCCGTGAAGAAATCGAAGTTGCGGAAGAACATCTTTTGGAATCTTCGGGGTTTCAGGCCATTCCGACGGCTTTTACGAAGTCTCAGCGGCGCCGCCGGAATACCGACATCAGCACCGCCATCGCCGCCGCGCCGCCGATGAAATGCCCGGCCTCGGCCTTCTTCACCTTCTGGCGTT
>JAQGIA010000249.1 GCA_028291445.1 Belnapia sp. | reverse complement strand
CCGCGCCAGCACGTATTTGGTGTTGAAGACGTTGAGCCCCTTGTTCTCCATCGCCCCCATATTGAAATCCGACACGGCGGCGATGTTGAAGACGTCGAGGTCGTATTCCAGGCCGAAGACCTCCTCGTCCCAGCGCATGGACCGGATCAGGCTGTCCATCGCATGGCCGCAGCTCGCCTCGTCGCCGCGCCGCACCCAGATGTTCAATGCGACGTCGCGGCCGCTGGCCGTGGTGAAGCGGTCGCTGACCGCTACCAGGTCGCCGGCGACCAGCGCGAACAGGTAGCTCGGCTTCGGATGCGGATCGTCCCAGCGGGCCCAGTGGCGGCCGTCCGGCAGGTCGCCGGCGCCGGCCGGATTGCCGTTCGAAAGCAGCACCGGCACCGTGGCCTTGGCGGCCCGCAGGGTGACGGTGAAGCGGGTCATCACATCCGGCCGGTCGGGGAAGAAGGTGATGCGGCGGAAGCCCTCCGCCTCGCATTGGGTGTAGAAATTGGCGCCCGAGGTATAGAGGCCCGAAAGCTCCGTGTTCTTTTCCGGCGCGATTCGCACCAGCGTCTCGAGCACGCCCGCATCGGCCGCGCCGAGGATCGTCAGCGCGCCATCGGCGCCGAATTCCAGCCGCTCGGGCGGCAGCGCCACCCCATCCCACAGCGCCTCCACCAGCGACAACCCAACGCCGTCCAGCCGCAGCGGCCCGGGATTGGCGCGCCGCAGCGCCAGCCGCGCCCGCACCAGGGTCGCCGCCGGGTCGAGGTCGAATTCCAGCGCGACGCTGTCGATCAGATAGGCGGGCGGGCGGTAGTCGCCGCGCTGGATGCTGCGGGGGGCGATGTCCTGCTGCGTATCCATCACAAGTCCCATTGTCAGGCGCCGAACCGGCGCAGCACGTTTTCCAGCATCCGGGAGATCGGATTGGCATAGCCATTGTGCGAGAGGCTCCCGGCGAAGGTGATGGAGCCGGTGGAGAAGACCGCGCCGCCGCCCGGGGTGTCGAAATAGACGATCTCGGCCCGGATCAGCGCCGTGGGATCCTCGCCCGAGATGGTGGTGATCCGCCCGAGCAATTCCTCCGGCACCGTCACGAAGTGGGGCTGGTGCCCCTCCGACCGCGCCAGGATCACCGCTCCCGGCGGGGTGCCAAGCAGCGGGTCCGCCCGGTCCAGCTCGAACCCTGCCGCGCCGCCGCCGGAAAGCCCGAAGTCGCCGAGGATCTCGCCTTCGACGCCGTCCATGATCCAGGCGACGCGGGGATCATCGGCCGCCGGCAGCCGCCGGTAATGCGAGCCCTCGAAGGCCCCCTGGCCGGAGAAGCCGACGCCGCACAGCAATTGCGGGGCCCGCCCATTGCGCCGCCACAGCCCGCCCATGCTGCCGTCGAATTGATGGTAGTATTCGCCGGGGTCGGCGGCCCAGGCGCGGATGCCGCCCTCGGCCCGGCGCAGCTCGATCACCCCCGGCAGATCGGCCCGCCGCGCCACCTTCCAGTAGAAGCCGTTGCCGCCGAGATAGGCCAGCCGCCCGCCGCCATCGACATAGCCCTGCAACGCGTCGAGCATCGTCTGGCTGTGGTATTCCGGATGCGCGCCCGTCACCACCGCCTTGTAGCCGGCCAGCAGGGATGCCCCTTCGGCGTCGAGGTCCTCGTCGGTGATGACGTCGAAGGCGAGGCCCTTTTCCTCCAGCCAGTCGGTGATGTGGCTGTCGGCCGGGAAATGCCGCAGGCCGGAACCGCGCGCATCGTCGAACGTCAGGAACCCCGGCCGCATGGTCAGGATCGGCCGCAACCGGGTGCTGAAGCCGATCCCGCTGCCATCGGGATGGGTATTGTAGGTGCTGTGGCCGAATTCCGAATGCTCGTCCGGGTTATGCGGATAGGCGCCCCAATCGGCGATGCGCCGGCGGAAGCTGTCGTCCAGGTTGCCCCGCTGGTGATTGGCATAGACCTGGTAGGTGAAGGTGCTGGCGAGGAAGGCGATGGGCGCCCGCACCACGCCCTTCGGCGGCAGCACGTAGAAGGGGATGATATCTTCCGCGCCTTCCCCGCGCAGCCGCACCCCATAGACCCCACTGGGCATATCCGCCGGGATCGCCACGTCGAAGGCGGTTTCCCAGCCGCAATCCGCCAGGTCGTCCTCGTGGAAATGGATCGCCGCGTAATGCCGCGGCGCATGGCGCCAGGCATGTTCCGCCCCGGTCCAGCGGCTGCCCCGCATCGCCCGCGTGGGCAGGTTGTGCAGGCTGCCATGCAGCCCGGCCGGGCCGCGGTCGGTGATCGCATCGCCCTCGATGCCCTGCGAAAAATCCCACCAGGCCCGCACCCGCCCGCCGGCGAGCAGCGCCTCGGGGTCGTCCAGGCTGGCCGGGGCGAGGCCGGCCAGCAGCATCGGGTCCTCGATCCGGCCGTTGAAGCCGGCGCCGAAGGTGAGGCTGGCCGTCCCGCTCCAATCAGCCCCTGCAAGCGCCACCTCGACGCTGCCCTCGTCCGGCCGGCCGGCGACCGGGGCGAGCGCCTGCTGCGCCAGCCGCAGCCGGCCATCGCCGAGGCTCACCGCAACCTCGTACCAGCGGCGTGGCAGCGGGGCGGCGGCCAGGGCGCAGGCGGCGCCATCGGCACTGGCCCGCAGCCCCGTGGCGCCCAGCTCCAGCACCAGCGACCGGCCGCCGACCTCCAGCGCCACCACCTGCCCGCGCAGCAGCCAGGGCTGCACCCGCAGCAGCAGGGTGAAGGCCGAACCCAGCGCCAGGCTGCCGGAGGCTCTGCCGCGGGAGCCGAGCGCCACCGGCTGCATCCGCGCCGGATACTCGCCGGCGAAAGCCGCCGGCACCGGGATGAGCCGCATCCCCGGCCCGGCCGGGTTGGGGTCGGCATGCCGGACCCGCACCAGATCCGCCGCATAGGGCAGCGCCGCCGAGACCTTCACCGCCAGCGACCCTCCCGGCCGGGCCGAGAAGCGATCCAGATACCCGATCAACGACACCATCCACCCAAATCCCCTATCTCGCCCCCACGGTTGACCATCCCCGCCCCCGAGGGCAAGCCTGCCACCAGGAGGACGCGCCATGGATTTTGCACTCAGCCCCGAGCAGGAGGCCATCCGCGCGGCGGTCGCCGCCATCTGCGCCGGCTTCGACGATGCCTATTGGCTGAAGAAGGACAAGGAAGGCGGCTTCCCGCACGACTTCCACCGGGCACTGGCCGAGGCCGGCTGGCTCGGCATCTGCATCCCCGAGGAATACGGCGGGGCCGGCCTCGGCATCACCGAGGCGGCGCTGCTGATGGAGGCGATCGCCGCCTCGGGCGCCGGCATGTCGGGCGCGACCGCGGTCCATCTCAACATCTTCGGCCTGCATCCGGTGGTGGTCCACGGCACGCCGGAGCAGAAGGCCCGCATGCTGCCGCCGATTGCCCGCGGCGAGGTGAAGGCCTGCTTCGGGGTGACCGAGCCCACCACCGGGCTCGACACCACCCGCCTCAAATGCCGGGCCGAGCGGCAGGGCGACCGCTACCTGGTCAATGGCCAGAAGGTCTGGATCAGCTCCGCCCAGGTCGCCGACAACATCCTGCTGCTGGCCCGCACCACCCCGATCGAGCAATGCGCCAATCCCGCCGACGGCATCAGCCTGTTCTATACCAAGCTGGACCGGGCGCATGCCAGCATCCGCGAGATCGACAAGGCCGGCCGCAAGGCGGTGGACAGCAACGAGATCTTCTTCGAGGACATGCCGATCCCGGTCGAGGACCGGATCGGCGAGGAGGGCAGGGGCTTCCGCTACATCCTGCACGGCCTCAACCCCGAGCGCATCCTGATCGCCGCCGAGGCGGTCGGCATCGGCCGCGTGGCGCTGCGGCGCGCCACGGATTACGCCCGCGACCGCGTGGTCTTCGGCCGCCCGATCGGCCAGAACCAGGCGATCCAGCACCCGCTGGCGCAGGATTGGATGGCGCTGGAAGCCGCTTGGCTGATGGTGCTGCAGGCGGCCTGGAAATACGATTCGAAGCAGGACAGCGGCGCCGCGGCCAATGCCGCCAAATACCTCGCGGCGGAGGCAGCGATGAAGGCCTGCCAGAATGCGGTGATGACCCATGGCGGCTTCGGCTACGCCAAGGAATATCATGTCGAGCGCTTCCTGCGCGAGGCGATGATCCCCTGGATCGCCCCGGTCAGCCCCAACCTGATCTGCTGCTACATCGCCGAACGCGTGCTCGGCCTGCCGAAAAGCTATTGAGCGAAGTGCGCCATGGGGGTTGGCCAGCCTAACCCTGTCTTAAGCGGTTCCCGGTATCCCTTGCAGACTACCGCAGCGGGAATACGGGAACCTCCATGGCTCAGAATCCGAATTTCACCTTCGCATCCCTGATCGATGCGGATTACTATCTCGGCGCCCATCCGGATGCCGCGCGCTCCGGCCTCGGCGCCGCCGAACACTACCTGCTCAGCGGCTGGAAGCTGGGCTACGATCCCAACCCCTATTTCTCCACCGGCCATTATCTCTCGGCCAACCCGGACGTCGCCGCCAGCGGGACCAATCCGCTGCTGCATTACGCCACCTCCGGCGCGCAGGAGGGCCGTAGCCCGTCGATCCTGTTCGACCAGTCCTTCTACCTCGCGCACAACCCGGACGTGGTGGCCTCCGGCGCCAATCCGCTGCTGCATTTCCTGCGATACGGCGCACATGAGGGGCGCGACCCGAGCGCCTTCTTCTCAGTGAGCGGCTATCTCACCGCCAATCCCGATGTCGCCGCTTCCGGCGTCAACCCATTGGGGCATTTCCTGCAATACGGCTGGCACGAAGGCCGCGACCCTTCGCCGCATTTCAACACCAGCTGGTACCTGCAGCAGAATGCGGATGTCGCGGCGGCCGGCGTCAACCCGCTGGAGCACTACCTGACCTTCGGCCAGCACGAAAGCCGCGATCCCTCACCGAACTTCGATACCAGCTGGTACCTTGAGCAGAACGCGGATGTCGCCGCCTCCGGCGTCAATCCGCTGGGGCATTACCTGCAATACGGCGTCCATGAGCACCGCGTGCCGGTCGAGCCGAGCCTGAGCGCGAGCACCCCAGGCGCCGACGAGGGCGACACGGTCACCTATACCTTCTCCTCCCCCGGCATGCCCGCCGGCACCGTCTACAGCTACGTGCTGAGCGGCGTGCAGGCCGATGACGTGACGGGACCGCTGAGCGGCACCGTCACCCTCGATGCGCATGGCCAGGCGCGGCTCGCGGTCACCCTCGTCGCCGATGCGACGACCGAAGGCACCGAGTCGATGCAGCTCACCATCGGCGGCGTCGTCGGCACGGTCGCGGTGCGGGACACCTCGCTCACCCAGACCCAGTTCTTCCTGACCGCCGATACCGACAGCATCGCCGGTTCCAGCTACGACGATACCTTCACCGCGACGGTCGCCGGCGGCTTCGCCGAGACCGACCGGATCGACGGCGGCGACGGCATGGATACGCTGGTGGCCACCGATGCCGCCGGCTTCTCCCTGGCCGCGCTGCCCGTCCTCACCGATGTCGAGGTCGCCCGCATCACCGCGACGGCGGGCGGGATCACCATAGACACCACCGCCTGGTCCGGCCTCGAGACCCTGGAATTGTCCGGCGACGGCGGCAACACCAGCGCCACGCTCGGGGCCGATACCTCGGTGACCGCCAGCTTCACCAATGTCGGCAGCGCCAACACCACGATCCAGGGTGGCAGGGACGTGGCCGTGACGCTCACCGGCTCCGCCGGTAGCGGAGTGACGGTCGGCAGCATCGCCGCCCCGACCGGCGCGGTCACCATCCACAATACCTCGGCCGGCGATAGCCCGATGGGCGGCATCACGGTGACCGGCGGCACCAGCGTCGCCATCACCCAGGCAGTGACCAATGCGGTGAATACCACCGCTTACATCGGCCTGGTCACCGTCAACGGCACCGCCCTGACCACCAGCGTCTCCGTGGTGGCCCCGGCCTCCGTCAACCAGTCCTCCTCGGTCGCCGGCGTGCTGACCAGCCCCGTCTCCATCTTCGACGTCAACAACGCCAGCACCACCGAGGCCAGCACCATCACCTCGGTCACTCTCGAAAACCCCGCCCTCGCGGCCATCTTCGGCAGTGCCGTCAGCGAACTGCACCTGCGCGGTAGCATGAACAGTGTCCTGGTCGGCAACATGAGCACCGCCGTCGCGCCGGCCACGACGCTCGGCCTGACGCTCGATGGCGTCACCCTGGGCTCCATCAACGAGGGCGGCATCTATACCACGCTGAACATCGCCACCGACGGGGCGGCTTCCACCATGGGCAACCTATCCATGGCGGCGGTGCAGGCCC
>JAQGIA010000226.1 GCA_028291445.1 Belnapia sp. | reverse complement strand
CCGACGGCCACAGCTTCGCCGCCTATGCCGCCGGACCGGCGGATGCCGGACGCGCCCTTGTCGTGGTGCAGGAAATCTTCGGGGTGAACCGGCACATGCGCCGCATCTGCGACGATTTCGCCGCGGCCGGCTATGCCGTCATCGCCCCGGCGCTGTTCGATCGCACCGAGCGCGGCGTCGAGCTCGGCTATGAGGCGGCCGATGTCGCCCGTGGCCGCGACCTGCGCGGCACCATCGATGCGGGCAAGACGGTGCTCGACATCCTGGCCGCCGCGGCGGCGCTGCCCAAGGCGGCGAAGCGCGGCATCGTCGGCTATTGCTGGGGCGGCACCGTCGCCTGGCACGGGGCGACCCGCACCAGCGCCTTCGCGGCCGCCTGCGGCTGGTATGGCGGCGGCATCGCCGCGGCGAAGGAGGAGGTGCCCCGCTGCCCGGTGCAACTGCATTTCGGCGAGACCGATGGCTCCATTCCCATGGCCGATGTGGAGGCGATCCGTGCCGCGCAACCCGGCGTCGAGGTCTTCGTCTACCCGGGCGCCGGCCACGGCTTCGGCTGCGAGGAGCGCGGCAGCTATGTCGCCGCCGATGCCGCCATGGCGCAGCAGCGGACGCTGGCCTTTTTCGCCCGGCATCTGGCCTGACACCTGGCCTGGCACCTGGGATAAGCATGGCGTCGGCGCCGTGCCGGCCGGAACCGGGCCGGAGATCCGACGTTCCTGCCGCGTACCGGCTCGGTGCCGGTCGGAGGGCAAGCGATGAGTTCGACGGTTCTGCTGATTGTATTGATTGTCGTGTTGCTCGGCGTGCTGCCGACCTGGCCGCATAGCCGGGGCTGGGGCTACTACCCCTCGGGTCTGCTCGGCATCGTCGTCGTCGTGCTGCTGATCATGGCCCTGACCGGGCGGTTGTAGCCGCCCGGCCTGGATTGGCGGCTGCGGGCGCCTCAGCCCTTGGCCGCCAGCAGCCGCGTCAGCGCCGCATCCCGCTCCGCCGCCAATTCGGCGATGGGGCGGTTGCCGGTCGCCGCCGCCACTCCGGCAATGAGCGCCTGCTGCAATTCCGGCGTCAGCACCGGATTACCCAGGCTGTCCCACCAGCTTGTCACCGCCGGCATCAGGTGGTGCATGAAGGCGGGATAGCCACCTTCGCCGCCCGCCAGATGGAAGGTCGCATGCGGGCCCATCAGCGCCCAGCGCAGGCCGGGCCCCTGGCTGATCGCGGCATCCACATCGGCGACGCTGGCCACGCCCTCCGCCACCATATGCACCGCTTCCCGCCAGAGCGCCGCCTGGAGGCGGTTGGCCAGATGGCCGGGGACTTCCTTGTTCAGGATGATCGGGTACTTGCCGATGGCGCGGTAGAATGCCACCGCCGCCGCCACCGCCTCGGGGCTTGCCGTGGTGCCGCCGACCACCTCGACCAGCGGGATGAGGTGCGGCGGGTTGAAGGGGTGGCCGATGACCACCCTGCCCGGATGGGTGCAGCCTTCCGACAGCCGGCTGACCAGCAGGCCGGAGGATGAGCACAGGATCAGCACATCCGCCGGCAGCGCCGCGCTAATGGCGCGCAGCAGGGGTTGCTTCACTTCGTAGCGTTCCGGCGCGCTTTCCTGCACCAGGTCGCAGCCCGCCACGGCCTTCACCGGGTCGGGCTCGAAGGACCAGCGTGCGGGATCGGCTTCGGGGACGGCGCCGGCGATCGGCCAGGCGCCTTCGATCATCCGTCCGATCAGCGCCGGGGCACCGGGGGAGGGGTCGCTGGCGACCACCTCCAGCCCGCGGCTGAGAAACCAGGCCGCCCAACTGGCGCCGATGGTGCCGGCGCCGATGACGGCGACCTTGCGGACCGGACGCATGGCGTCGGCGTGGACCGGACGTAGAGCGTCGGCGGAGACCGGAGGCATGGCGTCAACCCCGCTCGACCGTCCCGCCGCCCTCGACCCAGTCCTTGAAGCCGCCGAGGTTGCGTACGTCGGCATAGCCGAGGTCCTGCATCACCTTCCCCGCCAGCGCGGCGCGGCCACCGGAGGCGCAATAGGTGATGACGATGGGCTTGCCCAGCGCCGGGTCGCGCGCCGGGCTATCCGGATCGACGCGGAATTCCAGCAGCCCGCGCGGAATGGGCAGGGCGCCCGGCACCTTGCCCGAGGCGGCGATCTCGGCCGGCTCGCGCAGGTCGATGAAGACCGCCTTGCCCGCGGCATGCAGCGCCTGTGCCTCGGCGGCGCTGATTCGCGGCACCGCGGCATTGGCGGCGGCCACCATATCCTTCACGGTCGTCGGCATGGGTTTTCCTCCGGTTGTGCCCGGCGAGGCTAACCCAGGATGCGCGGGGCCGCGAGGCGCAGCAGCACGACGGCGGTGACCAGCATCATCAACAGCGTCAGCCCGGCGCCGAGGCCGCGCAGCGCGGCGATATCCGGCTCCCGGCTGATGCCGATCCCATGCGCGACCCGCGCCGCCAGGAGCATCCCGCCCAGCGCATGCAGCGCCCAGCCGGCGAGGCCCAGGGCTTCCGCCAGGCCGAGCAGGACCAGCGCCAGGGGAACGAATTCGCTGAAATTGGCATGCGCCCGCACCGCGCGCTCCAGCGGCCGGTCCTGGCCGGTGCCGAGGTTGACCTTGCTGCGCCCCCGCGCCCGGCCGACCAGGATGGTCAGCGCGGCGAAGACCAGGGTGAGCAGGGCGGCGTAGAGGGCGGTAACAGGCATCGGGGCAGCTCCGGGTTGGACGAGTGGCCCCGACGGGGCCATATGCGCATCCCATGGAACCCATCGCGCTGTATATCCACTGGCCCTTCTGCGCCGCGAAATGCCCGTATTGCGACTTCAACAGCCATGTCCGGGACAGCATCGACCAGGCGCGCTGGCGGGATGGGCTGCGGCGGGAGCTGGCGCATGAGGCGGCGCGGGCCAATGCCGGTGGGCGGCGGCCGCTGGCCAGCATCTTCTTCGGCGGCGGCACGCCGAGCCTGATGGACCCCGCCACCGCCGCCGCGCTGATCGCCGATGCGCGCGCGCTGTTCGATGCGCCGGCCGATCTCGAGATCACGCTGGAGGCCAATCCGACCAGCGTCGAGGCCGCCCGGCTGGCCGAGATCCGTGATGCCGGGGTCAACCGGCTCTCGCTCGGCGTGCAGGCGCTGGATGGGGCGGCGTTGCGCTTCCTCGGCCGGCGGCACGATGCGGCGCAGGCGCTGGCGGCGCTGGAGCTGGGCCGGTCGCTGTTTCCGCGGCTGTCCTTCGACCTGATCTATGCCCGGCCGGACCAGCCCGAGGCCGCCTGGCGAGCCGAGTTGCGCCAGGCCCTGGCGCTGGCCGCCGACCATCTTTCGCTTTACCAGCTCACCATCGAGCCGGGCACGCGCTTCGCCACCGAATATGCCCGCGGCGCCTTCACCCTGCCCGATGCCGACGAAGCCGCCCGGCTCTACTGGGCGACGGTCGAGGAGGCCGCCCGCTTCGGCCTGGCGCCCTACGAAATCTCGAACTACGCCAAGCCGGGCGCCGAGAGCCGGCACAACCTGGTCTATTGGCGCTACGGCGATTACCTCGGCATCGGCCCCGGCGCGCACCAGCGCCTGTTGCTGAATGGCCAATTGCTGGCTGGCCGACGGCACCGCGCGCCGGAGGAATGGCTGGCCCGGGTGGAGCGCGACGGCCATGCCACCACGGCGGAGGAAAGCCTCAGCCCACGGGACCGGGCGCGCGAGGCGCTGCTGATGGGGCTGCGGCTGACCGAGGGGATCGACCCCGCCCGGCTACGGGCCCGCAGCGGCTTGGACCTGGCCGAAGCGCTCGATCCCGCCATGCTGACCGCCTGCCTGGACGAGGATTACCTGGAATGGACCGCGGCCGGCCGCCTGCGGGCGACCGCCGAGGGGCGGATGCGGCTGGATGCCATGCTGCCGGTTCTTTTGCGC
>JAQGIA010000225.1 GCA_028291445.1 Belnapia sp. | reverse complement strand
GTTGACCGGGCCCCGCTTCGGCGCGCTGCCGAATTTCGCGGAGATGCCGGCGCCGAAACTGTCCTTCGAGTTCTACCCGCCCAAGACGGATGCGCTGGAGGCGCAGCTCTGGTCCTGCATCCGCCGGCTGGAACCGCTGGGGCCGCGCTTCGTCTCGGTGACCTATGGCGCCGGGGGCACCACCCAGGCCCGCACCCATGCGACCGTCGCCCGGATCGTCCGGGAAACCAGCCTGACCCCGGCCGCCCACCTGACCTGCGTCGGCGCCTCCCGGGGCGAGGTCGATGACGTGGCGCGCGCCTATTGGGATGCCGGGGTGCGGCATATCGTGGCGTTGCGCGGCGATGCGCCGGCCGGGGCGGCAGGCTACGAGCCGCATCCGGACGGCTACGCTTATGCCGCCGACCTGGTCGAGGGGCTGGCCCGGGTGGCGCCCTTCGAGATCAGCGTCGCCGCCTATCCCGAGACGCATCCGACCGCGGTCTCGGCTGGCCACGACCTCGACAACCTGAAGCGCAAGATCGATGCCGGGGCGACCCGGGCGATCACCCAGTATTTCTTCGATGCCGAGGTCTTCCTGCGCTTCCTCGATCGTTGCGCCGCGGCCGGCATCACCCTGCCGATCGTCCCGGGGATCATGCCGGTCTCGAATTTCACCCAGATGAAGAAATTTTCCGCCATGTGCGGCGCCGGGGTGCCGGCCTGGATGGGAAGGCTGTTCGAGGGGCTGGACGACGACCCGGAAACCCGGCGCATGGTGTCCGTGGTCCAGGCGGCGGAGCAGGTGCGCCTGCTCCAGGCCAATGGGGTGGATGAATTTCACTTCTACACGCTGAACCGGCCGGATCTGGTCTATGCCATCGCCCATGTGCTGGGCGCCCGGCCGGGCAAGCTGGCCGCCGGCTGAGCCGGCTTATTCTATCATCGGCTTATTCTATCATCGGCTGAGCCGGCTTATTCTATCACCGGCTGAGCCGGCAAATCCTGCCGCCGACTGAGCCGGCTTATTCCACCCGGATGCCCTCGGCCTTGATCAGCGCACCCATGCGCTCGCGCTGATCGGTGAAGAATGCCTGGAATTCGGCGGTGGTATTGCCGACCGGGATCATGCCGATCTCGGCCAGGCGCTTGACCGCCAGCGGGTCCCGCATCCCGGCGGCGGCGGCTTCCTGCAACCGGGCGATCACCGGCGCCGGCGTCCCCATCGGCACGTAGAAGCCCAGCCAGTCGAAGACGTCGAAGCCCGGGAAGCCCTGTTCGGCGACGGTCGGCACCTGCGGCAGGCTGGCGTTGCGTTCGATGGTGGCGATCGCCAGCCCGCGCAGCCGGCCTTCCACCACCAGCGGTGTCGCCTGGGGCAGGGTGGAGAAGACGAATTCCGCATCGCCCCCCAGGATGCCGGCGATGGAAGCGGCGCCGCCCCGGTAGGAAACATGGTTGGCGGTGAGGCCGGCCTGGCGCAGCAGCAGCGCCGGGGCCAGATGCGTCGCCGTGCCGGTGCCGGAGGAGGCGAAGGGGATCTGCCCCGGCCGCTCCCGCAGCCTGGCCAGCAGGCCGCGCAGGTCCTGCGCCGGGTGGTCGGCACGGACCACGCAGAGCAGCGGCGATTTCACCATCTGGCAGACCGGCGCCAGGGTGGTGGCGAAATCATAGGGCAGGCCGGGGATCAGCAGGTGATTCACCGCGCCGGCGGCGGTATCCGCCAGGGTGGTGTAGCCATCCGGCGCCGCCTGGGCGACCACGCCGGCGCCGACCGAACCGCTGGCCCCGGACCGGTTCTCCAGCACCAGCGGCTGGCCCAGCACCTGCTGCATGGCCGGAGCGGCGAGGCGCATCGGGATATCCGCCCCGCCGCCGGGCGGCCAGCTGACGACGACGCGGATCGGCCGGCTGGGCCAGGCGGCGCCTTGGGCCAGGGCCGTCCTGCTGCGGAGCAGGCCGGGCAGGGACAGCCCCACCCCCAGTCCCGCCAATAGCGGGCGGCGGCCAATCGGATGGTGCATCGCGGTATCCTCCCTCGCGTTTTGCCGCATCCTGCGCCGGCCCAACCCGTTGCGGAAAGCCCCTCCTGCTGGAAAGGCTTTGAGGCTGGCCATGCCCGGGCCCTACACTCGGCCCAACGCCAAACGGGAGGAACCAAGGCGATGCAGCTCAATGCCGACCAGATCCGGCAATTCCAGGACGAGGGCTGGCTTTTCCTGCCCGAGGCCTTCACCCCGGAGGAAGTCGCCGTGCTCGCCCGCGAAGCGGAGGCGATCTATGCCGCCAACCGCCCGGAGATCTGGCGCGAGAAATCCGGCGCGCCGCGCACCGCCTTCGCCGCGCATACCTACAACGAGGCCTTCCGCCTGCTCGGCGCCCATCCCCGGCTGATCGGCCCGGTGGAGCAGCTGTTCGGCGAGCCGCTCTACATGCATCAGTTCAAGATCAACGCGAAGGCGGCCTTTACCGGCGATGTCTGGCAGTGGCACCAGGATTACGGCACCTGGGCGCGGGATGACGGGATGCCGGAGCCGCGCGCCATGAATATCGCGGTCTTCCTCGACGAGGTCATGCCGATCAACGGCCCGCTGATGCTGATCCCGCGCAGCCAGCAGCATGGCACCCTGGAGGCGGGGCACGATACCAGCACCACCTCCTACCCGCTCTGGACCCTCGACGATGCCACGGTGACGCAGCTGGTGGCCGAGGGCGGGATCGTCGCGCCCACCGGCAAGCCGGGCGGCGTGCTGCTGTTCCATGGCAATTTGGTGCACGGCTCGGCGCCGAACATCACGCCCTATCCGCGGAAGATCGTCTACCTGACGCTGAACGCCGTCTCGAACCACATCCGCAAGCCGACCCGGGCGGAATGGATCGCCCATACCGACTTCACCCCGATCCGGTCGGTGCCGGATGCGGCGCTGGCCGAGCATGCGCGGGCCTGGAAACAGGCGGCGGAATAGGCATCCGCCGGGGCTTTCATTCGTTACCATCCTGCGCCGCCTGCCGCGGCGGCAGGAGGCAACAATGTCAGGGATCGGTGAGATACGGCCGCGCATGCAGGTGGTCGGTGCCGATGGCAAGCCGGTCGGTCAGGTCGACAGGCTCGATGGTGGCTGGATCCGGTTGCGCCAGCCGGCCGGCTCCGATGATGCGGTGGCACGGCGGCATGCCCTGCCGCTCGATAGCATCCTACGCGTGGAGGTGGACCGGGTCTGGCTGGTGCTGCCGGCAGACCAGGCGTGCGCCATGGCGACGGGGGAATTGACGTCCAACCCGGGGCCTGAGCCTGGGCACTTGGCTTGCAGCCACCGGTAGCGCGGCCGCAGCAGGCGAAGGCGAGCGGCGCCGGACCGGTTGGAGGAGTTCGCGGGCTGTTCTATATGCGGTCGGTGCCCGCACCACTCCCCCATCCCCCATCGCCCGGCGACGACTACCTCGCCCGTCTCAACCCCGAGCAGCGGGAGGCGGTCGAGACGCTCGATGGCCCGGTGCTGATCCTGGCCGGGGCGGGCACCGGCAAGACCCGGGTGCTGACCACACGCTTCGCCCATCTGCTGAAGACCGGCCGCGCCTGGCCCGGCCAGGTGCTGGCGGTGACCTTCACCAACAAGGCGGCGCGGGAAATGCGGGAGCGGGTCTCCGCCATCCTCGGCCAGCC
>JAQGIA010000195.1 GCA_028291445.1 Belnapia sp. | reverse complement strand
GGCGGCATGGCGCCCGGCTTCATCCGCCTGACGGGCCATGGCCTCGGTGGCCTGCGCGGTCAGCCGGGCGGCCACGGCCTCGGCCAGCGCCAGGGCCAGCGCGGTGCGGTCGGCCCGGGCGGCTTCGGCGGTTTCCGCCCCGGCCTGGGCCAGCAGGCCGCGCCTGATCAATTCCTGGTCCTGCACGACCCGGGCGGCGCGGTTCTTCCCCTCGCGCAACTGCCCTTGCACCCGTTCGTAGAAGGCGGTGCGGAAGAGGGTGCGCAGGATGGCCTGGCGCGGCTTGGCCTCGGCCACCAGCAATTCGCGGAAGCGCCCTTGCGGCAGCAGCACCACCTGGCGGAACTCGGCGGCGTTCAGGCCGAGGATCTCGCCGATCCGGGTCGCCACCTCGGCCTTCTTCTCCTCCGGCGGGCCGAGCCCGGCGGCGGTCACCGGCCAGAGCGTCACCGCCTCGCTTTCCGGCGTGGTGCCGCCGCCGCGTTGCTTCGGCCGCAGCCAGGCGGCCTTGCGGCGGATGCGCCACTGCGCTCCGGCCTGGACGAAATCCAGCGTCACCTCGGTCGGCAGCGCTTCCGGCGCATGCTGGCTGCGGAGATGCGCATCCCGTCCCGGCTCGCCGCTGCTCTCGCCGAACAGGGCGAAGCAGAGGGCGTCCAGCAGGCTGGTCTTGCCCGCCCCGGTCGGGCCGGCGATCAGGAACAGCCGATGCGGCCCAAGCTCGGCGAAGTCGATCGACAGCGGGGTGGCATAGGGGCCGAAGGCCTGCAGGCGCAGGGTCAGCGGGCGCATCAGGCGTCCTCGGCCGCGGCCGCGTCGATCGCCGCCACCACCACTTCGCGCGCCGCGCCGGCCAGTGGTGCATCCTCCCGCATCGCCCGGTAGAAGCCGGCGAAGAGGTCGATCGGCCGGGTCGCCCGGGCGGCCGAGCCCGGAACCGCGAGCCGCCCGGGCGCCGCCGCCTCGGCGAGGTAGCGCAGGCCGACGATGCGGGGGAAAACCTCGGAGAGCAGCCGCTGCGCCTCCGGCACCGGGCGCGGGTCGGTCAGCTCCAGCGCGACGTAATCCATTCGTCCCTCGGGCCGCCCCTCGGTCAGGGCGGCGCGAAGCTCGGCGAAGCTGCCGCGCACCACCCGCAGCCGGCGCCGCGGCACCAGCGGCAATTCCTCGATCCGCGCCATGCCGGCGAGGTCGAATTCCACCAGGGTCACGGATTTGGCGTGATCCGCCTCCTCGACCGAATAGGGGAAGAGCGACCCGCTGTAGCGGATGCAGCCCCCACCGAGGGCGGCACCCAAGGTCTGGGGCCGGTGGAGATGGCCGAGCGCCACGTAGTCGAAACCGGCGAAGCGGCTGGCCAGCACCTGCCCGGTGCCGCCGACCGAAAGCGACCTTTCGCTGTCCGGGCTTTCCGCCCCGCCGGTGACGAAGGCATGCGCCACCAGCAGCCGCGGCCCCGGCTCGGTGCAGAGGCCGAGCAGCGCCGGGGCCAGGGCGGCGAAGCCGGTGTCGTGGTCGGTCACGCCCTCATAGCCCGGCAGCGTCGCCAGCAGCGCCGGCGAGGCATAGCCGGTGGCGACGACGGTGGCGCCGCCGACCCGCACCGCCGCCCCGGTGGCGGATTGGGCGATATGCAGCCCGGCGTCCCGCAGCAGCCGGGCGCCGAAGGACAGCCGCCGGGCATGGTCGTGGTTGCCGGGGATCAGCACCACCGGCACGCCGTGCTGGCGGATGATCCGGTGCAGGATGTCGTCCAGCAATTCCACCGCCTCGGGCGGCGGGACGAAGCGGTCGAAGACATCGCCGGCGATCAGCACCGCATCCGGCTTGGTATCCCGCACCATGCCGAGGAATTCCTCGGCCAGCAGCCGCTCCTGGTCTTCGTGCAGGCTGTGCCCGCCGAGGCTGCGGCCGAGGTGCCAGTCGGCGGTATGGAGGAAGCGCATGCGGCGGACCATGCGGCGGCGACTCGGAACGGCGCAAGCCAGGTGGCGCAAGTCAGGTGGCGCAGCCTGGCGCTCAGCGCTGGCGCCACCAGGGGGAACCGGCAGGAGTGCCGGGTGGTGGGGCCGGGGCAGCCGCCGCCGGGGCGATGGCCGGCGGTTCGGGCATTCCCGGCCCTCTCTCCCGCCCAATGGCATCCCGCCCGCCGCCGAAGCGGACCAGCGCGGCGATGCGGTCTTCCAGCGCCGGATGCGTCGCCAGCCAGGACCGGCCGAGCGTCTCCCCGGCGCTCTCCAGCAGCATCGCCTGCACCTGGGCGGGCAGCGCCGGCAGCTCCGCCTGCACGGCGACCTTGCGCAGCGCCGAGATCATCGCATCCGGGTCCTGGGTCAGCTCGACCGCCCCGGCGTCGGCCAGGAATTCCCGGTTGCGCGACAGGGCGAAGCGCAGCGCCAGCGCCAGCATCCAGGTCAGCAGCATGATGGCCAGCGCCAGCAGCACCAGCAGGATCGCGCCGCCGCCGTCCTTGCCGTTGCGCGAGGAGGAACCGCGGCCGCCGATCCGGCCCAGGCCACGACTGCCGCGCACCAGCATCTCCCCGGGCAGCGAGATCACCCCGGCGAAGACCGCGGCGACCACCGCCAGCCGGGCGTCGCCGTTGCGGATATGGGTCAGCTCATGCGCCAACACCGCGGATAATTCGCGGTCGTCGAGCGCCTCCAGCAGGCCGCGCGTCACCGTCACCGCGCCGGTCTTGCGGGACAGGCCGGAGGCGAAGGCATTGCGCGCCGGCACCTCGATCACCGCCAGCCGCGGCATGCCGAGGCCGCGGCTGATGCAAAGGGTCTCCAGGCTGTTCCACAGCCGGGGCTCGGCGGCGCGGTCCACCGGGCGGGCGCCGGTCAGCGCGTCCAGGATCCGCTGGTTGGCGAGCCAGGCGATGGCGAACCAGATCGCCGTCGCGCCGAGGACGAAGGGCAGCACCGCAGGCAGGATGCCGGCCGCATCGCGCAGGCCCTGGCGGAAGGAGGCGGCCTCCCCCGCCACCAGCAGCAGGCCGAGGGCGAAGGCGATCAGCCCAAGCAGCAGCGGGAAGCCAGCGAGCAGCAGCGCGGTCTTCCAGGCGTTGTTCCAGATCCAGGTCTTCAGGCCGAAGGCGCGCATGGCGGCTCAGCCGGAGATACCCGGACCATGATCCGCGCCGACACTGGCGCCGGCCATGGTCCGGCTTGCTGTCTTGTCGCGTGCTTCACGTCCTTCGGCGATGCCGCGCCGGACGACCACGCTCTAGAACTTGACCTGCGGCGGGGCGGCGACGGCGGCGCGCTCGCCCTCGGCCAGCTCGAAGAAGCGGCTCGGCAGGAAGCCCAGCGCACCGGCGAAGAGCACGGCGGGGATCTGCTGGATGGCGCTGTTGTATTCGGCGACGGCATTGTTGAAGAAGCGCCGGGCGGCGGCGATCTTGTTCTCCACATCGCCCAGCTGGCCCTGCAATTGCAGGAAATTCTGATTGGCCTTGAGGTCCGGATAGGCCTCGGACAGTGCCAGCAGCCGGCCGAGCGCGGCGCCCAGCGCACCCTCCGCCGCCGCCGCCTGGTCGGGCCCCTGGGCGCCGAGTGCCTGGTTGCGCGCCTTCACCACGCCTTCCAGCGTCGCATGCTCATGCGAGGCATAACCCTTCACCGTCTCTACCAGGTTGGGGATCAGGTCGTGCCGCTGCTTGAGCTGGACATCGACGTCGCTCCAGGCCTGGCCGGTGGTCTGGCGCAGCGCCACCAGCCGGTTGTAGGCGACGACCAGCCAGAGCAGCAGGACGCCGATGATGCCGAGGATGATCCAGGTCATGCGGGTCTTCCCGGGTTACGGTGTGGCAAAGCGGGCGAAGTCGCGCGCCAGCACGGTATAGATCGCCAGCTTGAAGGGCACCGCCAGCGCCGGCAACTCCGCCAGCGGGGCCCAGCGCCAGGCATCGAATTCCGGATGCGGGTCGAGGTCGAGACGGATATCGGCATCGGTGCCGAGGAAGCGCAGCGCGAACCACTTCTGGGTCTGGCCGCGATACTTGCCGCCGAGCGCCTTGCCCAGCAATTCGGGCGGCAGGTCGTAGGTCAGCCACTCCGGATGCTCGGCCATGATCTCGGCATGGGCGGTGCCGACCTCCTCCTCCAGCTCGCGGAAGACCGCGACCGCTGGATCCTCGCCGGGGTCCATGCCACCCTGCGGCAGCTGCCAGCCGCCCGGGGCGCCTTCGGCATTGGGCAGGTCGGCGCGGCGGGCGACCAGCACCAGCCCGGCCGGATTGAACAGCAGCGCGCCGACATTGGGGCGGTACGGCAGGTCCATCGGATTCCTCATCAATCGGCCCTGGATCAATTCGACCGGGCGCGGGCCGGTTGCGCCACCGGCGTGGCCTCGATGGGCTCCGGCCGGCGCATCAGCGCGGTGACCGGGGCCAGCACCAGCCCGCGGCCCTCGAGGCTGCCGGCCCAGGCGGCGGCGCGGTCGATCAGCACCGGCGAGGCCTCCCCGGCATAGCCCAGCGCCGAGCCGGTCTCCTTCGCCAGCCGCTCCAGCGTCGCCAGCTTCAGCTCGATCTCGCCCCGGGTCGCCGGCTCGTCGACCACCAGGTCAATGGTGCGGCCCCAGCCGCGCTGCGGGCCACGCCCACCGGGGCGCGGGTCCACATACAGCAGGCCGCGGCTGCGCATGAAATCCTGCACCGCGCCCAGCCTTTCGCCCAGCGCCGCGAAGCGTTCGCCGCGCATCGGCCCGAGCGCGCCGATCGCCCCGACATAGCCGCCGAAGCGGGCCATGATCCAGGCGAGGCGGTCGTCGTTCTCCGCCCCCGGCAGGCCGGTCAGCAGGGCCCGGTCGCCGGGGTTGTTCAGCGGATAGCCGGTCGGCTCCAGCGGCAATGCCACCAGGATCTCCATGCCCCGGGCGCGCGCCTGGTCCAGCAGCAGGCCGATCTGCGGCGCATAGGGGCTGAAGGCGAGGGTGGCGGCACCGGGCAGGCGGCGGATGGCTTCCTCGGTGAGGGCGGCATTCATGCCGAGCCCGCCGATGATCAGCCCGACCCGCGGCCGGATCTCCTGGCGGTCGAAGCCGCGGCCATAGGCGCGGATGGGGGTGCGGCCGTCCGGGGCGATGCGCGGCAGCGGGCCATGGGGTCCGGCTTCCTGCATGGCCGGATCGACGCCGGGGGTGGCCCGGCTGGCCTGGCTCGCGGTGGTGCGGACCGCCGCGGCATCGGCGAGCGGCGGCGGCTCGGGCGCGCCGGGCAGCGGGGCGTCG
>JAQGIA010000188.1 GCA_028291445.1 Belnapia sp. | reverse complement strand
CGCCGGCCTTGCCGACGGCCATGACGATGCGGCCCCAATTGGCGTCCTCGCCGGCGATGGCGGTCTTCACCAGGGGTGAATTGGCGATGCACATGGCGATCCGATGCGCCGACTTGGCGCTGACCGCCCCGGTGACGTTGATTTCGATCAGTTTCTGGGCGCCTTCGCCGTCGCGCGCCACCTGCAGGGCCAGGTCCAGCAGCAGCGCATCCAGCGCCCGGGCGAAGTCGCGCAGCATCGCGCCGCCCTCGGCCGGGACGCGGGGGTGCTTGGCCGCGCCGGTGGCGAACAGCAACACCGTGTCGCTGGTCGAGGTGTCGCTGTCGACCGTGATGCAATTGAAGGACCTGGCCGAACCCTTGGACAGCAGCGCCTGGAGCGCGCTGGCCGGGATCTTCGCATCGGTCGCCAGGAAGCTCAGCATGGTCGCCATGTCGGGGGCGATCATGCCGCTGCCCTTGGCGATGCCGGCGATGGTGACCGTCGCATCGCCGATGGTGGCGGTCCGCACGCAGGCCTTGGGAAAGGTATCGGTGGTCATGATGCCGCGCGCCGCCTCCCCCCAGCGGGCGGGTGTCAGGGCCTGGTGCAGCGCCGGCAGGGCGGCGGTCAGCCGGTCATGCGGCATGGTCTCGCCGATGACGCCGGTGCTGGCGAGGAAGACTTCTCCGGGTTTACAGCCGACCAGGGCGGCAGCGGCTTCGGCAGTGGCTTTGGTGGCTTCCCGGCCCGCCTTGCCGGTAAAGACGTTGGCATTGCCGGCATTGACCACCAGCGCCCGGGCCTTGCCCTTCTTCAGCGCGGCGCGGCACCAGTCGACCGGGGCGCCGGGGCATTTGTTCAGGGTGAAGACGCCGGCGACGGTGGTGCCGGGGGCGAATTCCATCATCGTCAGGTCGGCGCGACCCTTGTAGCGGATGCCGGCCTCGATCACGCCGAGGCTGACGCCGGCGATCGGTGGCACCTCTGGCATCGGCTGGGCGAGCGGCGAGACGGGCAATGCAGCCATAAATCGGCCCTCTGGAGCATGATCGCCTGCGGCGGAATCACCGAAAGGCGGGAATCATCCGATAAAACAACAGGCTAGGCCATGCCGCAGCACGCTGCGCCGGCGACGGTCTAGCGACGTTGCGGCGCGGCGGGCCGGCCGGCCGGCGGGGCTGCGGCCGGCGGGGCGGCATTGTCGAGCAGCGTGGGCGCCGGCTGGTCCAGCCGTTCCACCTGGGCGGCGGCGCGGACCCGGGTCACCACCACCTCCACCTGCTCCTCCAGCATCTTCTGGCGCAGCTGCTGGCGGCTTTCCTCGAAGCTCGGCACCGGGGCGGAGCGGCGCTCCTCCAGCTTGATGACGTGCCAGCCGAAGGGGCTGCGGACCGGGGCGGCGGTCACCTGGCCGGGTTGCAGGGCGAAGGCGGCCTCGGCGAATTCCGGCACCATGTCGCCGCGCTTGAAGAAGCCCAGGTCGCCGCCGTCGCGTGAGCCGGGGTCCTTCGACCGCTGCTTGGCCACCTCGGCGAAATCGGCGCCGCCGGTCACCTCGGCCAGCGCGGCCTTCGCCTCGGCCTCGGTCGGGACCAGGATATGGCGGGCATGCACCTCCTCCTCGCCCTGGCGGCGGCCGGCCTCCTGGTCGTAGCGGGCGCGCAGCGCGGCATCGGTGACCGCGGCATTCACTTCCCGGGTCAGGTAGGCCTGCTGCAACTCCTGGTCCGCCGCGCGGCGGATGCGGCGCTGGATCTCGGCATCCTTGTCCAGTCCGGCCGCGTGGGCGGCGGCGGTCAGCAGCCGTTCGGTGACGGTGCGGTCGACCAGCTGGCGGGCGATCTCGGGCGGCAGCATCTGCAGCAGCATCGGCCCCGGCATGCCGCGCATCTCGGCCGGCAGCACATCCTGGGCGGCGGCCAGGACATCGGAAAGCGTGACCGGCTCGCCGTTCACCCTGGCAAGGACGGGGTCCTCCGTGGCGGCCGCGGCCGGAGGCGGTGATGCCGGAGGTACGGCGGACGGCCGGGGGGTCTGGGCCAGGGCCACGCAGGGCAGCAGCAGGGCCGTAGCGAGGAAGGCGGGACGGAACGACATGCGGGCGGGGGGCTCCGGGACGGGGCCGGACAATGCCGGATGCGACAGGGGCCGACAAGCGTGGCCAGATCTTGTGCGGCCAGATCTTGGGTGGCCGGATCTTGTATGGCTGTCCTTAAGTAAGGCCAGGCTCGAGTAGGGTTAGGCTCGGCCACATCCGCTTGGCGTTGACCTGGGGGCAGCGGTTGCCTATCTGTGCGCCCGCGGCAGGTTCGCGCGATACCGCCACCCGGGCCTGTGGCTCCCATTGCCTCCCACCCGTTGCCCTTCATCAGGCCGGGGCCAGGCGATCGCCTCCGCCCTTGGTGCCGTTACCGCCGAGGCCCGCGCACGGGAAGCCCCCGCGCAATCCGGAGAAGCCAGGTCCGCATGTTCGCCCGCATCGCCCGCGCCCTGTTCGGCACCGCCAACGACCGGGCGCTGAAGCGCCTCCAGGCCCGGGTGCCGGAGGTCAATGGCTTCGAGCCCGCCCTCGCCGCCCTGCCGGATGAGGCGCTCCAGGCCAAGACCGCCGAATTCCGCGCCCGCCTCGCCACCGGGACGGAACTCGACGCCATCATGCCGGAAGCCTTCGCCGTGGTGCGGGAGGCCGCCCGCCGGGTGCTCGGCCTGCGCCATTTCGACGTGCAGCTGGTCGGCGGCATGGTCCTGCACGAGGGCAAGATCGCCGAAATGAAGACCGGCGAGGGCAAGACCCTCGTCGCCACCCTGCCGGTCTACCTCAATGCGCTGGCCGGCCGCGGCGTCCATGTGGTCACGGTGAACGACTACCTGGCCAAGCGCGACAGCGAATGGATGGGCCGGCTGTACCGTTTCCTCGGCCTGACCACCGGCGTCATCGTCCATGGGCTGACCGACGAGGAGCGCCGCGCGGCCTATGCCGCCGACGTCACCTACGGCACCAACAACGAGTTCGGCT
>JAQGIA010000110.1 GCA_028291445.1 Belnapia sp. | reverse complement strand
GATCGACCCAACGCAAACACCGCCCGGAGCGCTGCGCATGACCCGAACCATCATTTCCTCAGGCTCCCGTTTCGAGTAGGAGATCGGCTACTCACGCGCCGTGGTGATCTGCCAGGATATCTGGGTTTCCGGTACCACCGGCTACGACTACGCGAAGATGACCATCGTCGAGGATGTCGTCGGCCAGGCGGCCCAGTGCTTCGAGAACATCGCCGCCGCCCTCTCCCAGGCCGGGTGCAGCCTGGATGACGTGGTCCGCGTGCTCTTCATCGTGCCGAACCGGGCGGATTGGGAGCCCTGCTGGCCGGTGATCAAGCGCTACCTCGGCACGGCGAAGCCGGCTTCCACCCTGATCCATGCCGGTTTGCAGACCGATGCGATGCGGATCGAGATCGAAGTCACGGCTCGCCTGCCGAAGGGAGAGTAGAAAAATGCGCTTCGCGGTCGACCGGCTGGACCACCTGGTCATCAATTGCCGGGACGTGGAGGTCATGGCTTCCTGGTATCAGCGCGTCCTCGGGATGGAGCGGGAGGATTTCGGCTCGCCGACCCGCATTGCGCTGAAATTCGGCGGGCAGAAGATCAACCTGCGCCCGGTCGAGACCCGCCAGGAGGATTGGCTGGCGGCCGAGGTACTGGCCGCCGGTACCCAGGACCTGTGCTTCATCGTCGCCGTGGCAACGGCGGAGATCATCGGCCAATTCCATGCCTGCGGCGTGCGGATCGAGGCCGGGCCGGTGACGCGGATCGGGGCGCTGGGGGCGATGGGCTCGGTCTATTGCCGGGACCCCGAAGGCAATCTGATCGAGGTCTCCAGCTACTCCACCTGAGGAGCCGCACCATGCGCCCGGACCTGCTGCTGCCGCTGCTGGCGGTCCCGGGGACGGATACGTCGCCGCGGTTACAGGCCGAAGCGACCGCCGGGGGCATCCCGCAGTCCGGCTGGTTGCTCGATGCGGCCGGCCAGGCGGTGGCCCGGCTCGATGGCTTTCGCTTCGATTTCGTCCATCTCGACCGCACCGCGGAAACCCTGCGGGCCGCGACGGCCGGGCCGGCGCGGGAGGTGCCGCCCCAGCCTGGGCTGGTGCCGCTGGATCTCACCCTGCCGGGCGGCTCGCCCAGGATCACGGCCCGGGGCGAGTGGTTCCTGCTTGCCGGCTGGCTGTTCGGCCATCACGGCACCACGCCGGATGCCTCGCTGGCCTTCATCTCCACCGCACCGCGCATCCGGCTGATCCTGCATGCGCATGGCTGGTCCGGCATTGCCCGGGTCACGGTGGATGGGATGGTCTTCGCCGAACCCGATCTCTACAACCAGGAAGCCGGCGTCCCGCGGGCGGTGGAGATCGCCAATCCCGACCGGCGGGCGCTGCGCATCGTCCTGGCGCCGACCGGGCGGTGCAATCCGGCTTCCCAGGGGCGGCAATTGCTGATCGAGCAGGTGCTGGAGGAGACCGGTCTGCCGGCGGTGCCGGAATGGCGGAAGCCGGCCGAGGTCAATCGCGGCGGCCCCTTCGGCGACCAGGCCATGGCGCTGCTGCGGGCGGTGCCGGAGGCAGGGGTGCTGCTCGATATCGGCGGCGGCCGGCGACAGATCGATGACCCGCGCTACCTGAACCTGGAATACACCCCCTATACTGAGCCCGACCTGTTCGGCGACGGGCTGGCCCTGCCCTTCCGCGACGGGGTCATCGACGCGATCTATTCCAGCGCGGTGCTGGAGCACGTGCAAGACCCACATCGCTTTGCCGCGGAGGTCTGGCGGGTGCTGCGGCCGGGTGGGCGCATCCTGATGAACGGCGCCTTCATGCAGCCGATCCATTCGGAGGGGCAGCATTTCTTCAACCTCACCCCCTATGCGATGGAGATGCTGTTCGAACGTTTCGAGCAACGCCGCTGCTGGTGGAGCGGCTCGCTGCACGATGCGGTCGCCTGGATGCTGCAGGTGGCCCAGGTGCCGGCGCGGGCGGACGCCGCCGAGTTGGCCGGCTTCATGGCCAGCCTAAGCGGTTCAGCGACGCCGTGCCCTACGACCGGCTGATGTATGTCGCCGGCGATGTGTGGCTGGAGGGGCGCAAGCCCAGCTGACGCTATAGCGTGACGCTTGCCAAATCCGCGGCGGACGGCGGGATGCGCTCCGGGCGCGCTGCTGAGCAATTGCTCCGCGACCTTGCTGGAAGGGCTGCCGCTGTTCTGGAATATCCGCCGGGCCTGACCCACCTTGGCGCTGCGAGCCCATCGTAGAGGAATGCCAGCATGGCCGGAACCCGCACCGAAACCGACAGCCTCGGCAGCATCGACATCGCCGCCGACCGCTACTGGGGGCCGCAGACGGAACGGGCGCGGCGGCTGTTCCGGATCGGGACCGAGCATTTCCCCGCTGTGCTGATCAGGGCCGTGGGCCTGCACAAATGGGCCTGCGCCGAGGCGAACGAACGGCTGGGCGAGTTGCCCGCCACGCTCGCGGGGCCGATCCGCCAGGCGGCGCAGGAAATTGCCGATGGCCTGCGCGACGCCGATTTCCCCCTGCCCGTCTGGCAGACGGGATCGGGAACGCAGACCAACATGAATGCCAACGAAGTGATCTCGAACCGGGCGAACGAGTTGCTGGGCTCGCCGCTCGGCACGCGCAAGCCGGTGCACCCGAACGACCATGTGAACCGTGGCCAGTCCTCGAACGACAATTTCCCGACGATGATGCATATCGCCGCCGCCGAGGCGGTGGAAGGGCGGCTGATCCCGGCGCTCGGCACGCTGCACGCCGCCCTGTGGCAGCGTTCGGAGGAATGGGCGGGGATCATCAAGATCGGCCGGACCCACCTCATGGATGCGGTGCCGATAACGCTGGGCCAGGAATTCGGCGGCTGGGCACGACAGGTGGAGCTGGGGATCGAGCGGTTGCGCGGCGTCATGCCACGGCTGCTTTCGGTGCCGCAGGGCGGGACGGCGGTCGGCACCGGCCTCAACCGCCACGCCGATTTCGACCGGGTCTTCTGCGATATCCTAGCCGATCGCAGCGGCCTCGCCTTCACCCCCAACCCGAACAAATTCGAGGGCATGGGCGCGCATGACGCCTTCGTGGAATTGCAGGGGGTGATGAACACCATCGCCGTCTCGCTGAACAAGATCGCCAACGACATCCGCCTGCTCGGCAGCGGCCCGCGTTCCGGTTTTTCTGAGTTGGTGGTGCCGGCCGATGGGCTTTCGTCGTCCATCATGCCGGGCAAGACCAACCCGACCCAGTCGGAGGCGATGACGATGGTCGCCGCCCAGGTGATGGGCAATACCACCACCGTCACCATCGCCGGCGCCCAGGGCCATCTGGAGCTGAACGTCTTCAAGCCGGTCATCATCCAGGCGGTGCTGCAATCGGCGACCCTGCTGGCCGATGTCTCGGAAAGCTTTGCCGAGCACATGGTCCTCAAGCTGGAACCGAACCGGGAGCGCATCGCCGATAACCTCGCCAAGTCGCTGATGCTGGAGACCGCGCTGAACCCGCGGATCGGCTACGACAAGTCCGTCGCCATCGGCAAGAAGGCACT
>JAQGIA010000086.1 GCA_028291445.1 Belnapia sp. | reverse complement strand
GCCGGCGCCGGCGTGGGCGCTCTGACCGGCGGCTGCGTCGGTACCGGTGCTCTGATCGGCGGCGCCGCGGGGGCCGCGGGCGGCGCCCTGACCAGTGGGCGGGACGTCAACCTCGGTCGGCCGGCCTGGCGCTGACAGGCAGCTGACCGGCACGAGGAGAAGGGCCCCTGTCCTTCGAACTAACCCCACCGAGAGAAGCGGACCTTTGGTTTTGTTGCGCTGAAACTACTGGTTCCAAAGGCCTTCAGCCTTCGGTGGGGTGAGTTGGAGTGGGGCAGAGCCCCTCTCGACCCTGTTGGTAAACGTCTACAGCGACCAGCCGGGCACCTACCGCATCAGACCCTCAGCGTTTTTTGCGCCGAAGCAGCTTGCGTAGCGCGACCACCGACGCGCTCGGCTTTGCCGGTGGCGCGGGGCGACGGCGGCGACCCAGTATGGCGCCGTCGCTGCCCCGGGTCAGGGTCAGCGTCCGGTCGTGATAGACATCGAGGCCCGGACGATGGCCGATCGAGACCAGGGCGCTCTCGGCGAGTTCCGCCTCGAACAGCCGCATCATGGTGTCCTGGTTGGCTTCGTCGAGCGCCGCCGTCGCCTCATCCATGAAGACCCAGGCGGGGCGATGCAGCAGCAACCGGGTGAAGGCCAGGCGTTGCTGCTCGCCGAGCGAGAGGATGCGGTCCCAGCGCTCCTCCTCCTCCAGCCGCGGAATGAGATGGTCCAGCCCGCAGCGGGTGAGCGCCGCCTCCACCGCCGGCCGGGCGAAACGGCGGGCCGGCATGGGATAGGCAACCGCCGCATGCAGGGTACCGAGCGGCAGATAGGGGCGCTGCGGCATGAACATCATGGCGGAGCGCGGCGGGATGCGGATTTCCCCGGAGCCCCAGGGCCAGAGGCCGGCGATGGCGCGGAACAGGGTGGATTTGCCGCTGCCGCTCTCGCCCACGATCAGCACCCGCTCGCCAGGCTGGATCTCGGCATTGGCGTCGTTGATGACCAGCGTGCCGTCGGCCTGGGCAATCTGCAGGTCGCGGAAGGCGAGGATGGCACGGTCGTCGCCTTGGGGCGCTTCGTTCAGGGTGATGACGGTCTCGGCCTCACTGGCATCGGCCATGTCGAGGGTATCCTCGAGCTCGACCACCCGGGCGACATGGCTTCGCCAATCGGCGATGCGAGGGAAGTTATCGACGAACCAGTTGAGGCTGCTGGTGACCTGGCCAAAGGCGGAACTGATCTGCATCAGCACGCCGAGGGTGATGGCGCCGGCGAAATACCGCGGGCTGGCTACCAGTACCGGGAAGACGGTCAGCAGCATCCCATAGGCCGAGGTCAGCCACATCAGGCGGCGCTCGCTCCGCATCAGGTCGAGCATGGCCTTGGCGACGGCGCCGAAGGCCTGCTTCAGGCCGCGCTCCTCATCCGCCTCGCCGCCGATCAGCGCCACGCCCTCGCTGCTTTCGCGCAGCCGCACCAGGGCGAAGCGGTGGTCGCTCTCGGCCTCGTTGCGGCGGATATTGGCGGCGACCATGGGCCGGCCGATGACCCAGGTGAGGGCCGAGCCGATGCCGGCATAGAGCAGCGCCGCCCAGACCATATAGCCGGGGATATCGAATTCGCTGGCCCCGAGAGCAACATGCAGCGGGCCTGACAGGGTCCAGAGGATGCCGACGAAGGAGATCAGCATGAGCACGGCGCTGACCAGCCCGACAGCCATGTCGACCGCGATGGCGGTCGCCCAACGGGTGTTCTCGCTGATCCGCTGGTCCGGATTGTCCGCAGCATCGGGCAGGAAATTGATCTGGTAGTGGCGGCCCTGGCTCAGCCAGCGGTGCTGCAGACGGAAGACCAGCCATTCCCGCCAGTGCAATTGCAGCATCTGCCGGACATAGAGCTGGAAGACCGCAGTCACCATGCTGGCGGCGGTCAGCCCCAGGAACAGCCCCATCTGGCCGAAGAAGGCAGTGCGATCGCGGGATTCGAGGGCGTTGAAGAAATCCCGGTTCCAGATGTTGAAGCGCACCTGGATGGCGATCTGCAACAGGGTGAGGCCCAGCACGCCGGCGGCCAACAGGCGCGCCCGGCGCTTGTCCTCACCGTTGAAATAGCCGGCTACCAGCTTGCGGAAGCCGGCGGCGGTGCTGGGCGGTGCCGGCTCGGAGCTCGGGGCCGAGGCTTCAGGGGTTGCAGCCGTGGCGTTCAGCGGGGCGCCTCCCCGGGCGGGACCGGACGCAGCGCGGCGGTCTCGGCACCGATCCGGCTGGCGAGCAGGGCGCGGCCGGAGACCCCGTCCCGTCCTGCGCCGCTGGCCGCCAGCTTCTGGCCGGGCTTCAGCAAATCCTTGAACGGCTCTGCGGTGCCGGCCGGCAGCAGCACGACGCTGCCATCCTCGAGGATGGCGCCGGCGACCTCACCCTGGGGCGTATAATAAGGCTGGCGGACCACGCCCTCGATCGTCAGCGGCACCGCGCCCTCGCCGGATTGCCGTCCGGACAGCCGCCAGTAGAAGCGGTCCACCACCACGGGCGTCACCTCCGCGCTCGGGGCGAAGGCCAGCATGGTGATGACCGGGGCGGTCCGGGCCCGGATGCCCCAGACGATGATGGGGCGCCCGGGCGAGACCGCGGCGCGCACCGCCGCGCCCACATCCGGTGGGAAGACCACCTGCGGGCCCTCGCGGAAGACCAGCGCATCGGTCTCCCCCCGCGGATTGGGCAGGTAGCGTTCCACCGTGCCGGTGAAGGAGGGCAGCTGCGTCGGGTCGAACCACAGGTCCGAGCCCCGCGTCGCCTGGGCCATGGCCGGCCCGGACACAAGGGCGACCGGCGCCGCCACCGCCAGCAGTGCCAGCGGCACGCCACGCCGTCCGGTCGTCATGCGCCGCGGACGACGCCGAAGATCAGCGACACCAGGAACAGCACCAGGAAGATGGCGAAGAGCACCTTGGCGATGCCGGCGGAGGCCGAGGCGATGCCGCCGAACCCGAAGAGGCCTGCGACCAGGGCGACGACGAGGAAGACAAGGGTCCAGTAGAGCATGGCGACCTCCGCAGGCAGGTTGTTGCGGATCAACGTCACTTCGAGAGGCCGGTTGCGCGTCCTGCGATGGTCCGCAGTTACACCGCTGTCACAGTCTCCGGATCGGCCAAGCCCATCCTAGACAGGCCGGACCCCGCG
>JAQGIA010000043.1 GCA_028291445.1 Belnapia sp. | reverse complement strand
CGGCTCCAGCCGCCAGAGCGCCCGGGCGAGCGGCGGATTCTCGACGATCGGCACGCCATGCTCGGTCGCCGCCGCCCGGATCCGCGCCGCCATGGCATCCACCCCCTTGGCCACCAGCTTCGGGGCGGCGGACTGCCCCTGCGCATAGGTAAGAGCGACAGCGTAATGAGTAGGATTCGTTACGACAACCGTTGCTTTTGATACGGCGGCGAGCATCCGCTGCCGCGCGCGGGTTTCCCGCAGGCGGCGCAACCGGCCTTTGATCTGCGGATCGCCATCGCTGTCGCGGAATTCCTGCTTCAGATCCTCCCGGCTCATGCGCAGCTTCCGCAGGTGGCGCCAGCGCATCCAGAACAGATCCAGCAGGGCGATGGCGCCGAAGGCACCCAGCGCCGCCACCAGCAGGCGCAGCACACCCCGCCCGGCCTCCTGCAGCAGCAGCGCGGGCGGCTCGTGCAGCGCCGCCCGCAGGCCCGGCAGGTCGATGGCATGCGAGAGCGCCAATCCGACCAGCGCGAGCTTCAGCAGGGTGCGGACCAGCTCGGCCAAGCCTTCGGGCCCCAGGAGGCGTTTCAGCGCGGCGCCCGGGTTGATGCGGGAAAGCTGCGGGGCGAGGGCTTCCGCCCGCAGCAGCAGGCCGGTCTGGGCAATGCTGGCCAATGCCCCGGCGAGCGCCACCAGCACCAGCACCGGCAGCATGGCCAGGGCCGACTGGCGCAGCAGCAGCGGCACGAGCGCCATGCCCTCCGCCGCGTTCGGGGCTTCCAGCAGCGCCCGCATCGCCCGCAGCCATTCGAGACCCAGCGGCGGCAGGGCCAGGAAGCCGGCCACGGTCCCGGCCAGCAAGGTGGCGAAGCCGATCGCCTCGCGCGACAGGGCGGATTGCCCCTCCGCCCGCGCGCGCTCGATCCGCCGTTGCGTCGGGGCTTCTGTCCGGTCGCCGCTGCCGCCGTCGTCGCCCTCGGCCATGGCTCAGCCGCCGCCGACGAGGATCAGCGCATCGCCTGCCGCGGCCAGCCATACCGCCAGCATCGCCGGCAGCAGCATGCCGAGCAGCAGCAGGCCGGCGATGATCTGCCCCGGGGCGGCGATGGTGAAGACCTGAACCTGGGGCGCCACCCGCGCCAGCAGGCCAAGCGCGAAATTACCCAGCACCGCCGCCAGGACCAAGGGCGCCGCCAGCCGCAGGGCCAGGGCCATGCTGTCGGCGACCGCCTGGGCCAGTGCCTCCACCCCCTGGTCGAAGGTGAGCGGCGCACCGGGCGGCAGCACCACGTAGCTTTCCGCCAGCGCCCGCAGCGGCACCCCATACAGGCCAGTGGACAGCACGAGGGTCGCGGCAAGCAGCGAGAACAGCCGGCCCGTCGCGGTCGACTGGGCACCCAGCATCGGATCCGTCTGCAAGGGGCTGGCAAGGCCGATCATCAGGGCGATGATCTGCCCCGCCTGGCCGAGCGCCAGGGCGACCAGCCGGGCGAGCAGGCCAAGCCATAGGCCAACGCCGGTTTCGACCAGCATCAGCCGCAACAGCTCCGGCAGCTCGGCCGGCAAGGGCGGCAGGCCCGGCGCCAGGCCGGGCAGCAGCGTGGCCACCAGCAGCAGCACCAGCGCCAGGCGGATACTGGCCGGCACATCCGCCTCGCCCAGCCCGGGCAGCAGCAGTACGGCACCGCCGAGCCGCGCCAGGACCAGCACGGCCTGGAAGGCGAGCGCAGGCAGCGCCTCGAGCATCAGGGCAGGCCGCCCAGGGCCACCACACGATCGAAAAGCGAGGCGGCATAGCCACGCATGGCACCGACCATGGCCGGGCCCAGCAGCATCAGCACGACCCCCAGCACCACCAGCTTGGGCAGGAAGGCGAGGGTCGCCTCCTGGATCTGGGTCAGCGCCTGCACGACCGAGACCACCAGGCCGATCGCCAGCATCGCACCCAGCGGTGGACCGGCCAGTTGCAACGCCATCCACAGCGCCTCGCGTACCGCGAGGGCGGTCTGGTTTTCCATCTCGCACCGCCTCCTGCGGTGGACGCCCGGCTTTTGCCGGCGTCAGATCGGCATGCGCATCACGTCCTGGTAGGCGGAGACAACCCGGTCGCGCACCGCGACCGCGGTCTGCAGGGCCAGTTCGGCCCGGGAGATGGCTAGGACGACATCCGAGACGCTGCCCTGGCCGAGCATGGCCTGGGTGCTCGCCGTATCGGCGCTGCGTCCGAGCTCGACCGCGCCTTCGATGGCCCGGGCCATGGTGGCGCCGAAGCCGCCTTCGCCCCCGGCCTCGGCCGCCGGCGCCTGGCTGGCGCGATAGGCCGCAGCCGCGGTGACCGGCGCGACCGCACCCGGCATCAGCGCAGCGCCTCGATGGTGCGGGTCAGCATGCCGCGCGTGGTCTCCAGCACCGAAAGATTGGCGCTGTAGCTGCGCTGGGCTTCCCGCATGTCCATGACCTCGACCAGATTGTCGACATTGGGCCGCTTGACGTAGCCGCGGGCATCGGCTGCGGGATGCGCCGGGTCATGCTGCTGCGGGAATTCGCCCGGTGCGGTGCAGATGCGGCGGATCTGGACGGTCTGGGCGCCGCTGCTGCGGTCCAGCCGGTTGGCGAAGGTGACGGTCTTGCGGCGATAGGGATCGGCACCGGGGGATTGGCCGGTACTGTCGCTATTGGCCAGATTCTCCGCCACCACGCGCAGCCGCGTGGCCTGCGCCTGCATGCCCGCGGCCGAGATACGCAACGCGCTGTCCAGATCCATGATGTTCTCTCCGACGACTACTGCGGCCGCCCGAGGGCGGTGCGGAACATGCCGATCCAGCGCCGGTACAGCCCCGTCGCCAGCGCATGCGCGGTATCGGTATCAGCCACCCGGATGGCCTCGCGGTCCAGCGACACGGCATTGCCGTTGGGCGAGCGTTCGGCGAGGCTGCTGCGATCCGGCCGGGCCCGCGCATGGCCCCCGGCGCCCGCCAGGTGCCGCGAGGCGGTCTGCGCGAGGGCGAAGGACTCGGCGAAGCTGCGCTGAAAGCTGCCGATGTCGCGCGGCACGTAGCCAGGCGTATCGGCATTGGCGATATTCTGCGCCAGCACCCGCTGACGCTCCTCGAGCCAACCGATGCGCCGCTCCGCCAGGGCGATGGTCGATGTTTGGGTGACGTCCATGCCGCAATATCGCCGACAACGAGCGAAGATTCGGTGAACGACCCGGTCACCGTCACGGCGCGACGGCCGCGGCTAGGGCTTCCTTAACCGGCGCCAAGGCATCCTGGCGCCATGGATACAGGCAGCGTCGTCGCCCCCACACTTGCTGCCATCGAGGCCCTGCATGGCACCGTGTTGATGGCCCGGGCCCTGGTCTCGACTGGCCGGCGGGTCGACCTCGCCGGGCTCGATACCGAAGCCGCATGCCTTTGCGCCGCGGTCGCTATTCTGCCGCCCGCCACTGCGCGGTCGCTGCGCCCTGCCCTGGAATCGCTCGCGCGGGATGTCGACGGGCTGGCGGCGATGCTGCCCTCCCCCTGAACACCACCCGAAGCAGGCAGGATGCCGCATGACAATCGAAATCGGCCAATGGATGCAGGCTGCCGGCGCATTGGCGGCGGTATTGCTGCTGATCCTCCTCGCCGCCCGCGCCTTGCGGATTGGGGGAATGAAACCGCGTGAAGGACGGCGCCTGGCGGTCCAGGAAGTGCTCGCCCTCGATCCACGCCGCCGGCTGCTACTGCTGCGCTGCGACAGCCGGGAGATGCTGGTGCTGACCGGCGCCGGCCAGGATACCGTGCTGGGCTGGGTGCCGGCCGAGCAGCCCAGGCCATGAAGCGCCTGGGACTCGGGCTGCTGCTCGCGGCCATGGCGCTGCCGGCCGCGGCGCAAAGCGTCAGCATCGATCTCGGCGCGGCCGGTCAGCCGGGCGCCACCATGCGTCTCGTCCAGTTGACGGCGCTGATCGGCGTGCTGTCCCTGGCCCCCTCGCTGCTGGTCATGGCCACCGCCTTCACCCGCATCGCAATCGTGCTGTCGCTGCTGCGGAGCGCGATCGGCGCACAGGGCGTGCCGCCGAACCCGGTGCTGATCGGGCTGGCGCTGTTCCTGACGGTCTTCGTCATGCAGCCGGTCATGGAAGCGAGCTGGCGCGACGGCCTGGCACCGATGATGGAAGGCCGCCTGAGCGAGTTGGAGGGGCTGACGAAGACCGCCGAACCCTTCCGTAGCTTCATGGCGGCCCAGGTCAGGGACGCCGATCTGGCCCTGTTCCTCGACCTGGCTGGTCTGCCCCAGGTGGCCGAAGGTGCCGCCCCCGATCAGTTGCCCTGGCGCGCGCTGCTGCCGGCCTTCCTGGTGGGCGAGCTGAAACGCGCCTTCGAGATCGGCTTCCTGCTGTTCCTGCCGTTCCTGGTCATCGACATGGTCGTGGCCAGCCTGCTGATGTCGCTCGGCATGATGATGCTGCCGCCGAGCGTCGTGTCGCTGCCCTTCAAGCTGATCTTTTTCGTGCTGGTGGATGGCTGGCGGCTGGTGGCCGGCAGCCTGGTCCAGGGCTTCGCCAGCGGGTAGCCGTTAGGGCAGGTGCTCGGCGATATAGGGCGGCAGGTTGAAGGCGCCGAGGTGGATCTCCGGCGTCCAGTAGCGGGTGAGGCCGAGCACGCCGGCCGCGGCCGCCCGGGCACGGATCTCGGCCAGCGGCACGGATCGCAGCGTGGCATCCTTGGCCGCCCAGCCGAGCGTCATGAAGCCACCGACATAGGTGGGCACCGCGGCGACATAGGCGAAGACATCGGCAAAGGCCTTGGCCCGGCGGAGGCTGGTTTCCCGTAGTTCGTCGGCCTGCATGAAGGGCACGCCGCACTGGTTCACCACCAAACCCCGATCGCTGAGCAGGCGAGCGCAATTGGCGTAGAACTCATCGGTGAACAGCACCTCGCCGACACCGATCGGGTCGGTGCTGTCGACGATGACCACATCGAAGCTCGCGGCCGCCGCCTGACGGACATAGTCGATGCCGTCGCCGACGATCACCTCGGCCCGCGGGTCGACCCAGGCATCACCGGCGATACCGGGCAGATGTTCCTTGGCCAGGCGGATGACCTCGCCGTCGATCTCGACCATGACGGCCTGCTCGACGGTGCTGTGCTGCAGAACGCGCTTCAGCACCCCGCCGTCGCCGGCGCCGATGATGAGCACCCGCTTCGCCGCACCATGCGCCAGCAGCGGCACATGGGTCAGCATTTCCTGGTAGACGAATTCATCCGCCTCGGTGATCTGCACGACGCCATCGAGCAGCATCACCCGGCCATGCGACTCGCTTTCGAACACCATGATGTCCTGGAAATCGCTCCGTACCCGCGCCAGCTCGCGCTTCACCCGGAAGCGCTGGCCCCAGGCGGCATAAAGCGTCTCATTGACCCAAGAATCCGTCGCCATCGCGGCCTCCTCGAACGAAGAAGGGCGGGACCCTAAGGCCCCGCCCTGGTTCATACACGCTCGGCTTCGTGTCAGCCGGTCAGGCCGCGCTTGTGTTCCGCGAGCTGGATATTACCCGGCATGAAGCCGCGCTTCAGCACCGGGATCGCCTTGTAGGGGTTGCATTCCCCACAGACGAAGATGTCCAGCGCCGCATAATCCCGCTCCGGCCAAGTGTGGATGGAGACATGGCTTTCGGCCAGCACCAGCACGCCGGAGACACCGCTGTTCGGGCCGAAGTGGTGGAAATGCCCGTGCAGGATCGTTGCGCCGGTGGCGATCGCCGCCTCGCGCAACACGGCATCGATATGCTCCGGATCCGCCAGGTTGGTGGCATCCCAAAGGTCGATGATCAGATGCGTGCCGGCGAATTTGACGCCATCACGGGTAACGAAATAGTCCTTGGCCTCGCTCACCGAGGTTTCAGAATTCTGGGCTTCGCTCGGGAGCAACTCCGAGACCATCCCCAGTTGGAGAAGAGCGTCCATACGCGGGCTCCTATTCCCACCAGCAGATGACCAGGGTGATCGGGATTGATCAGGTCAACGGGGCGCGGATATGGGGCAAGGGGGGGTAGGACGCAAGCAGAAATCGTCCCCGTCCACCGAAAATTTTGCCGCCACCCCCCGCGTCGGACGCTGGACTTATCGCGTGACCGGGCCGCCCGCCCGCAATGCCTCCAGCCGGGACGGCATCGAGCGGAAGAGTTGCAGTTCCCGCTGCAGCCGCGGCAGGTCGGCGAGACCCCGCAGCTGCTTGGCCGTGATCAGGGCGAAAGCCTCCGCCAGCGGCCCATCCTGCAGCCGTGCCGCGAATTCGCCACGCAGGTCGGCCAAGCCCGCCTCGTCACCGGCCAGAGCGAGCAGCGTCGCCTGACGCAGGATCAGTCGGCGTTGCTGCTCATTCAGGGCGGCTGGCGCCACCGGCAGCGTCAGCGCCAGATGCGGCCCGAAGGCGGCGGCCGCTCCGGCCCAATCCTGCTGGTCCGCCAGCAGTTGGGACAATGTTTCGAGCCCTACCGGGCCAAGCCCGCGCAGGGCGGCGATGGCCTCCTCCTGCTGACCCAGCCTGGCCTGTGCACGCGCGGCGAGGATGCTGCGTTCCTGCACCAGCACATCCGGCAGGGAGTCCGCGGCACTGGTCTCCAGCGCCGCGAGGGTCGCCGCCGCATCGCCATCGACGAGGCGCAAATTCGCCTCACGCAGACCGAGTGCCGCCTTCGCTGTCCCGGTGGCCCGTGCCGCGGCCTGGCCCAACAGGGTCGCGGCGCGATCCGCCAGATCCAGCGCCAGGAGGCGATCCGCCAACATCAGCATCGCCGCCTCGCCGCGCTGGTCCGCGGGCAGCAGCTCCGGATAGGCATCGAAGAGCGCCACGGCAGCGAGCGGCGCTTCCTGGTCGAGCGCGGCGAGGAAAGCGGTGCCGATCTCGGGCTGCAACCCAACCGCACGCTCGGGGAACAGGACCTCGGTTTCCCGCAGCAATGCCAAGGCTCCTCGCGCGTCGCCGGATTTGCGGCGCAACTCCGCCACGCGTAGCCGCAGCTTGGCCTCCTCGGAATCACCGCGCCAGGCGAAGAGCGTTGCCCCAAGTGCCTTGGCAGCTTGCCCGGCATCGAGCTTGCCGGTCGCCAGGCGCAGCTCGACCGCTTGCCGCAGGGCCCTGGCCCGGGCCTGGCGATCCCTGCCCTGCGCCACCTGATCGTAGCCGGCCAGCGCCGCATCGGCATTGCCCTCGGCCTCGGCCAGCATGGCGCGCGGCAGGTCGAGTTCAGGCAGCGGTCCGGCACGGCCAAGCAATTGCTTCAGCGCGACCGTGGCGCCGCCATCCGCCAAGGCCTGCGCGGCCAAAGGCAGCAGGCGGGCGCGCAGCCCGGCAGGGTAGTCGAATAACAGCGGGAGGGTGGTGGCGAAGCCAGGTGCCGCAGCAGCCGCATTGCCCTGTGCCGCGGCCAGGGCAGCCCGCCACAGGGTCAGCTCATCGGATTCCGGCAGCTCGGGGTCGAGCAGCGCCATGGCTTGCGGCAGCCGTCCGGCCAGCAGCGCAGCGGCCGAAACCAGCATGGCGAGCCGCTGGTCGGTGGCCGCATGCGGATCCTCGCCCGGCGCCAGGCCGAGCATCGCCTGAGCCTCCTGCGGCAGGCCGAGCGCCAGCATGGTTTCCCCGGCGGAACGGCGTAGCGGCAGCCGGGTCAGCGGCGGCGCATTGGCGATACTGGCATTCAGCGCCCGCAGCCGCTCCAGCAATTGCGCGGGCGGCAGGCGCGGCAGATCGAAGACGCGGGTCATCGCATCGCTCGGCGCTGCTTCGGCAGCGGCGAGATCGAGAGCCAGCCGGCCATTGCCGATTCCGATCAGGAATTGATCGGTCCCGGCCCGCATCGTCAGCCGATCCGCCCGAGCCAGTACAGCCGCACCTAGCAAGGTCTGCGGCAGGTCCAGTTCGGGCAGACGACGGGCGACGGGCATGAATTGCCTGGCTTCCCGCACGGTGCCCAGGATCAGCGGCATGCCGCTTTCAGGATCGGTCACCGGCACCGCGCGGCCAGGCTGCGTCGCACGGATGATCAGCCGGGATGCGGCACCGCCCTCGGCTTCCAGCGCCATGCTGCGCCCGGGAACTGCGGTGACTGCGTCCTGCCCCTCGGCTGGGCGGGTTGCCTCCAGAACCCACCCCGCTGCTTCGCGCCGGGCCCGCAGGATGGCGGGGGGCGCCAGCGGCAGCCTGAGCAAGGTCGCGTCCGGCAGTGCATCCGCCTCAAGCGCGCCGAAGATCGGATCGTTGCGGAGCGCCGATAGATCGAGCGGCTCCGCGGAGTCGAACAAGGCAAGCAGCTGGCCGCCACGCCGCAGCACGGCAGCGCCGGTGGTAGCGGGATAGGACAGCAGGATGGCGCGGTTCTGGCTGGGCTGGTTCTGGCTGGGCTGGTTCTGGCCAAGTGGATTTTGGTCGGACCTGGTCTGCCCCGATGGCGCAAGCAGCCGCACGACCAGCGCCGTCGGTCTCGGCAGTGCGATGCCTGGCGGTGCGGTGGCTTCGGCCACAGCCGGCGGCGGTGCCGCATAGGCGACGACAGGCGGTACCGCGGCTAAGGCGGCAACGGGCGGCAACGGCGTGGCCGGTGGGGCGGGCGGCGGCGCCTCGGTCCGGAGGGTCCGGCCACGCCGGGCAGTCTCCAGGCGAATGGCAGGCTCGGGCCTTGAAGCGGGCTTGGGCGATGGCGCGGCTTCGGCCGAGGCCAGACGGGACGCAGGGGCGGCACGAGGCGGCGCGGCCTCCACCGCCTGGGGCTGCGCAGGCGGTGCACCAGCTGGCGGGTCCGATACATCGACGACGACCTTCGGGCCGATACGGAAGACCTGAACCCGGACGCCTGGACGGAGACCGATGCTCACCCCCTCCGCTGCCAGCGTCACGCCAACCACGTTGCGCGGCGGCCGGCGTGCGCCGGCCAGGTCGATGGTTGCGTCGCTCGGGAAGCGCAGCACCACCCGACCCTCGGCCTGGTCGACGGTGTAGCTGGGCGGGGCCGGCCAGTCGAAGACAACCCGACCGCGCCCGGGATGGTCGCCCACCCGCACCGCCACCCGATCCTGCGCCAGCGCCACGGGCACCGGGAGCAGCACGGCGAGCGCAAGCAGCGGCCACGCAGCCCATGGGCCGGTCCCCGGTCGCATCAGTCGAAACTCGCCAGCAGACGGTCGATCTCCGCCTGGGAACTGGCCGCGGCCGGCAGTTGCGGACCAGTGGCCAATCTTTGGCCCTCGGTGCGGTGCGCCGTGGGAACCTCCGGCTCCGGCGGAGGTGCAGCACCGCGACCGAAGCTCTGGGTAACCGCCGCCACCCGCTTCTCGATCGATTTCAGCGCCGACACCACCTTGCCGATGCGCTGGCCGGTGATGTCCTGGAAGCTGCATGCCTCGTAGATGCGGGTCACCGCCCCCGAGAGGGCATCCGCATCGGGACCGGAAAGCCGCGCCTGCAAACCCTCCAGCACCTCGCAGGAGTCGAGGATCTCGTTGGTCGCCGTGGCGGTATGGCTGACCACCGCGTCGAGCTCATCGGTCGCTGTCGGGATATGGGAGGCGTCGATGTCATCGACGCGCAGCGCGGCGATCTCGCTTTTCGCGCGGGCGACCTCGCGGCCGAGCGCCTCCAATTCGCCGAGCAGCGCCACCTCGGTGACGGTCATGTCACCCGTCATGCTGCCGAGCACCGCGCGCACCGCGGCTTCGATCCGGTCTCCGCCGGCCTCCCCGTCAGGCATGGGCCAGGACCTTCTCGATCTTGCCGCGCAGGGTCTCGGCATTGAACGGCTTGACGATGTAGTTAGAAACGCCGGCGGCCTTGGCGGCGATCACGTTCTCGGTCTTGCTCTCGGCGGTGATCATGATGAAGGGGGTCTCCTTCAGCCGCGTATCGGCCCGCACTTCCTTCAGCAGGTCGAGCCCGGTCATCGGCTGCATGTTCCAGTCGCTGATCACCAGGCCGAACTGCCCGGCCCGCAGCTTGGCCAGCGCTTCCTGCCCATCGGAGGCTTCCTCGACATTGTCGAATTCCAGCTGCTTCAGCAGATTGCGGATGATCCGCAGCATGGTCTTGTAGTCGTCGACGATCAGCACGTTGGTGTTCTTGTCCATGGCCATCCTCATGGGCTCCTCAGCCGGGTTGGTCGGTTGCGCCTTGGTCACTCAGCCGGCCGCGACCGGTGCCGGGCCAGCTCCGCGGTCAGCAGCCGGGCGCGATCGGGCTTCATCGCGCCGAGCACCGGTGCCGCCTTCGCCTCCCGCATCCGGTCCACGATCCGGACCAGCACGGGCATCTCGAGCTCATCGAAGATCGCCGCGGCATCGCGTGGCCGCAGGCCCTCGTAGAGCTTCACCATCTGCCGCCACCCCGCCTCCTCCCGCTCGGTCCGGCCGCGGTCGATCGCCTCGAGCCGCTGCTGCAATGCCGTCAGCTCCTCGATGCGCTGGCCGAGCCGGCGCTCCGCGGCGTTCACCACCATTTCCCGTGCAGCCAGCGACTGGTCGCGGAGGTCGAGGTCGGATCGGCGTGCGCGCAGCCCTTCGAGCAACACGCGCTCGGCCCGCTGCTCGGGCGTCGGCGCCTCGGCAGCGGCAGGAGGCGGCAGGGTGCCGGCTGCCGACCCCGGCACGGCAATCGGCGTGCGTGGCACGGCGCCATTGGCCTGGGCCGCCGGCAGCAGCAGGACAGCCGAAGGCGGTTGACCGGTCGCCAGCGCACCCAGCTTGGCAACCAGCAGCAGCCCCACCGCGGCCAGCGCCGCCGGCAGCAGGCGCGGACGCCAGCGTCGCATCAGCGCGCTCCCCGCGCCGCAGCCGGGCGTGCCATGCCCTGGGTCAGCACCCGTAGCAGATCACGCTCCGCCTGGCTTTGCGCCGGTTGCGGCGGCGGGCCGGGGTCGGCGGCGACCAAAGGCCGGGCGACGCGCACCAGCCCGTCGAGGCGGTCGGCCAGGCCCTCCGCCCGCTCCACCAGATAGCGCAGATCGTCGCGCATCGGCTCTGCCGCAGCCAATTTCTCGGCAACCTGCCGGCCGGCGCCTTCGGCCGCGGCGCGGAGACGGATCGAGGCCGCCTCGGCCATGCGGGTGGCTTCGCTGAGCCCGGCGGCACTCGCCTCCAGCGCGACCCGATCGCATCGCACCGATGACAGCGCCCGTTCCAGGCGAATGATGAAGGGCATCGCCCCGACCAGCAGCCCGATCAGCAACAGCTGCGCCGACCATTCGAACCAGCCCATATCCTAACCCTCCGCCTTTTGACGCAGCTCGCGCATGATCCGTACCGCCAGGCGATTTTCGCGGCGGCCCAGCTCGGCTTCGAACATCGGCACGTCGCCGCAGCGCAGCCGGACCGGTGCGCCGGGCGCGGCATTCAGCGTGATACGGTCGCCGCGTTGCAGCGACATGATCGCGGCCAGCGGCATGGTCTGCTCGTCGAGCACGACATCCATCGACAGTTCGGTGTGCCGCAGCTCCTCGGCCAGATGGGTTTCCCAGATGCTGTCGCGGCCGAATTTCTCACCCATGAATTGCTGGAGCAGCAATTCGCGGATCGGCTCCAGCGTCGCATAGGGCAGCAGAAGTTCGATCTTGCCGCCACGATCCTCCATGTCGACCCGCAGCCGCGACAGGATGCAGGCGTTGGACAGGCGCGAGACGGCGGCGAAGCGTGGGTTGACCTCCAGCCGCTCGAAGCGGAAATGCGCCGGCGACAGCGGGCTGAAGGCATCGGTGAGATCGGCCAGCACCACGGTGATGAGGCGCTCGACCAGGGTCCGCTCGATGGTGGTATAGGGCCGGCCCTCGATGCGCATCGCCGCGGTGCCGCGACGGCCGCCGAGCAGCACGTCCACCACCGAATAGATCAGCGCGCTATCGACCACGATCAGGCCGTAGTTGTCCCATTCATCGACCTTGAACACCGCCAGCATGGCCGGCAGCGGCACGCTGTTCAGGTAGTCGCCGAAGCGCAGCGAGACGATGCTGTCGATCGAGACCTCGACGTTGTCGCTGGTGAAGTTGCGCAGCGAGGTCGACATGATGCGAACCAGCCGGTCGAAGATAATCTCCAGCATCGGCAGGCGCTCGTAGGAGACGAGCCCGGCGCTGACGATGCGCTGGATGCCCGTTTGCTCCGACTGCGTGGACGGGCCGCCGCCGAAGCCGAGCAGGCTGTCGATCTCGGCTTGGTTCAGCACCCGGGCCGCATCGGGTCCGGTCGGCGCCGGCGCATCGGTCGCGTCATCGCCTTCCGAAGCGACCGCCTCGCCCCAGGCGGCGGCAAGATCATCGTCCTCGCTGCTCATTGCAGGAGCAGCTCGATGAACAGGACATCGGCGACGCGGGCCGGGGCGACGGCAAGATTGGCACGCGCCATCAGTTCCTCCCGCAGCCGCTGCGTGCCGCTGCTGCCACGCAATTCCTCCGCCCGCATTTCCCGCAGATAGGTGCTGAACAGATCCTGCAGCCGCGGCATCGCCGCCTGGATCGCCGCCGCATCCTCGGGTTTGGTCAGTTCGAGCTTGCTGCGCAGCTTGATGTAGCTGGCCCGCCGGCCGGTCGCGCTGAGGTTGGCGACGATGTCCGGCATGTCGAAGAAGATCGGGGCGCGTGCGACGGATACGGCAGGCGGCGGGGTCCCGTGGCCCGCGGCAGCCGGCGCATCGGCCCCCGCGGCTGCGTGCGGCTCGCCCATGCCGAGCAGCTTCGGCAGGATGCCCGAGAACCACAGCCCGCCGCCCACTGCGGCGAGTACGAGCGGCACGGCGAGCAGCAGCATGAGCTTGCGCTTACCCCCCTGCCTCGCTGGCTTCGCCTCTTCCGACATGCGCCACCCCGGTCCACCTGGGGGCAGTCTCACCCGGCACCGCTTAAGGAAGGCTTGCGAGACCCCGGCGGGCGGGCGGCCAAGGCAGCTCCCGCCGGGCGATCGGCAGAAACTGCCGGGCGCGGCAATCCCGGCCGGGCGCAGACCACTTCGGGATAGGTTCCGGCCTGGCACGCCGGTTGCGGTGGGGAGGTACCAGGAGGCCAGAATGGACCAGCCCGGCTACGTCATCCTTTCCCGCATGAGCGCCCAGCTCCGCGCCACCCAGGTGCTGGCGAACAATCTCGCCAATGCCGATACGCCGGGTTTCAAGGCGGAACGGCCGATCTTCACCAGCTACCTGAGCCGGTCTCGCAGCGGCGCCGGCGGCGGCGCGGACGAGACCGGCTTCAACCTCGACCGCGCCACCTGGCGTGACACCCAGCGCGGGCCGCTCGCCACCACCGGCAACCCGCTCGACCTGGCCCTGCAAAGCGAGGGCTATTTCGTGGTCGAGACGCCAGGCGGCGAACGCTACACCCGGGCCGGCCGCTTCACCCTCGACCAGACCGGGCGGATCACCGATGCGGATGGCAATGCGGTGCTGGGCACTCAGGGCGCGCCGATCATCCTGGCGCCGGGAGATAGCCGGATCGAGGTCCAGGGCGATGGCACGGTGCGCAGCGAGAATGGCGTGGTCGGCCAGCTCCGGGTGGTCCGCTTCGCCGATCAGCAGCGGCTCCGCCCCGAGGGCGCCCGGCTCTTTGCCACCGAAGACCAACCCGAAGCGGTGGCGCGGCCGCTGATCGTGCAGGGCGCGGTCGAGGGCAGCAACGTCAGCGCCATCAGCGAGATCACCCGGCTGACCGAGGAAGTGCGCCAGTTCCAATTCGCCACCCAATTCGCAGAACGCGAGGGCGACCGGCTGTCCACCGCCGTCGACCGGATCCTCCGCCGCCGCAGCTAAGCCCGCCCAATCCGCTCCCCAAGGAAACGCCGCAGCATGCGCGCCCTGCAGATCGCCAGTACCGGCATGATGGCCCAGCAGACCAATGTCGAGGTCATCTCCAACAACATCGCCAATATGAGCACCACCGGCTACAAGCGCCGGCGGGCGGAATTCCAGGACCTGCTGTACCAGAACATGCGGCGGGTCGGCTCGCAGTCCTCCGAGAACGGCTCGATCCTGCCGGCCGGGGCGCAGGTCGGGCTCGGCGTGAAGACCGCCGCCATCTACCGGATCGGCGAGCAGGGCAGCCTGTCGCAGACCGACAACCGCTTCGACATCGCCATCCGCGGCAACGGCTTCTTCCAGGTTCAATTGCCCTCCGGCGAGACGGCCTATACGCGGGACGGCACCTTCGGGCTCTCGGCCGAGGGCCAGTTGGTGACCGCGGAAGGCTACCTGGTGCTGCCGGCCATCACCGTCCCGGCCGCCGCCGTGGATGTCACCATCAATGCCGCCGGCGAGGTGCTGGCCAAGCTGGACGGCCAAGTGGCGCCGGCCAATGTCGGGCAGATCCAGACCGCGATCTTCGCCAACGAAGGCGGGCTGGAGGCGATCGGCGACAATACCCTGCTGGCGACGCCGGCCTCGGGCCAG
>JAQGIA010000039.1 GCA_028291445.1 Belnapia sp. | reverse complement strand
CCACGCCGGTGCCGCCGCGGTTCGATGTCGCCCGGGTCGGCGCCCGCGGCATGCTGGTCACCGCCGGCCGCGCCGCCCCGGGCGCCGAGGTCAGCCTGCTCGACTCGGAACGGGAGATCGGCCGCGCCCGCGCCGATGCGCGCGGCGAATGGGTGATCCTGCCGACCGATCCGCTGACCCCCGGACTGCGCGAACTGGCTTTGCTTGCCCGATCGAGCGGCAGCGAACCGATCGCCGCGGTGGAAACCGTGCTGCTGCTGGTTCCCGACCCACCGACCGCGACCCCAGGTTTGACCCCGGGTTCGACTCCGGGCTCGACCCCAGGTTCGACCCTGGGCGCCGCTATGGCGGTGCTGCTGCCGCCCACCACCGGCGCGGCCCCGCGGCTGTTGCAGGCCACCCCGCCGCAGGTTGCGCCCGAGCTGTCGCCCGAGGCCACCGGCCGCGCCCGCCTCGGCCTCGACGTGGTGGATTACGACGAGGCCGGCGCCATGCGCTTCGCCGGGAGCGCGTCGCCGGGGGCCAAGGTCCGAGTCTATGTCGGGCGGGATCATGTCGGCGATACCGTCGCCGATCCCACCGGCCGCTGGACGCTGCGGCCGGAGCGGCAGCCGGGCATCGGCCGCCATACGCTGCGGGTGGACCAGCTCGCCGCCGCCGGCAGCGTCGCCGCGCGGATCGAGCTGCCCTTCCAGCGCGATGCCATCCCGGAGGAGGCGTTCCGTGATGGCCGCGTCATCGTCCAACCCGGCTTCAGCCTCTGGCGCATTGCCCGCCGGGCCTATGGCCGGGGCCTGCGCTATACCGTCATCTACGCCGCCAACAACGACCAGATCCGCGACCCGCGGCTGATCTACCCGGGTCAGATCTTCATGCTGCCGGGCGAGCATTCCCCGGGTAGCGGGCAGCTGGAGTCCAGCCGGTCCAGGTAGGGGTCCAGCGCCAGGGCGAAGCGCACCATCGCCGCCACAAGCTCGGTCGCCGTCGGCGGCTCGGACAGCGGCGCGCTCGATTCCAGGATGATCCGGTGGTCCGGCAGCAGCTTGGCCCGCCAGCCGGGCGGCAGGCTGCCCGGCAACGCCGCCATCGCCTTGAAGGCCTGCGGCCGGTCGGCACCCGGCTCCGCGGTGGAGGGGATGCGGCCGGCGACGGTGGCGAGCCGCACCTCCTCCGCGGAAAGGGCCGCCTCGCACCAGCGGCCGCGCCAGGCGAAGCGCATCGCCGGGCGCAGGCCCGGCTCACGCGGTTGCAAGGTGCCGTCCCGGTCGACGGCGAAGCGGCCGAGCGTCAGGCCGCAAGCGGCCGGACGATGATCTGGGGGGCTTTGCATCTGGCCGCAGCTTGCCGCAAAGCCATGAACGCACCATAAACCCGGCCCATGGCCCTTGGACAAAGTCTGCAGATCGTGCTCGCCCCGCCGCATCCGGCGGGCCGGCCCTTCCTCCTCATCGGCGTGGCCGTGGCGGTACTTGGCGGCCTGCTGCTGGGCGGCTGGCTGTTCTGGCCAGGACTGATCTTCACCCTGTTCTGCCTGTATTTCTTCCGCGACCCGAAGCGCGTCGCGCCAGCCCGGGAAGGCCTGGTCCTGGCGCCGGCCGATGGGCATGTCGTCAGCATCGTCCAGGCGGTGCCGCCGGCGGAGCTCGGCCTCGGCCCCGCTCTGCGCTGGCGGGTGGCGATCTTCCTGTCGGTGATGGACGTGCATGTGAACCGCGTGCCGGTGGACGGCACCGTCACCCGCATCGCCTATCGCCACGGCAAGTACCTCAGCGCCAACCTCGACAAGGCCAGCGTCGACAACGAGCGCAACGCCATCGCCATCCGCCTGACCGATGGGCGGGACCTGGCGGTGGTGCAGATCGCCGGGCTGGTGGCGCGGCGCATCCTCTGCGACATCCGCGAGGGCGAGGCGGTGCAGGCCGGCGACCGCTTCGGCATCATCCGTTTCGGCAGCCGCACCGATGTCTATCTGCCCGAGGGCGTCCGCGCCCTGGTCGCCGAGGGCCAGACCATGATCGGCGGCGAGACCGTGCTCGCCGACCTCGCACCGCCGCGGATCGCGCTGTGAGCGAGGCTGGCCCCGGTCCGGGCCCCGGGCCGGGCTCCCACCGCCCGGGCTTCCGCGGTCGCCTCCGCCGGTTCCGGCCGCGCACCCGGCCGCGCTATACCGGCCCCTCCTTCAACCGGCTGATCCCCAACATCATGACCCTGCTCGGCCTTTGCGCCGGGCTGACCGCCATCCGCTTCGCGCTCGACGCGCAATGGGAGAAGGCGGCGGTGCTGATCGTGGTCTGCGCCGCGATCGATGCGCTGGACGGGCGGCTGGCGCGGCTGCTGAAGGCGACCAGCCGGTTCGGCGCCGAATTCGACAGCCTGTCGGATTTCCTCTGCTTCGGCGTGGCGCCGGCGCTGATCCTGTTCCTCTGGTCCCTGCATGATGCGCGCGGCCTGGGCTTCGCGCCCTGCCTGCTGTTCGCGGTCTGCTCGGCGCTGCGGCTGGCCCGCTTCAATGCCTCGCTGTCGGATGCCCCGGCCCTGGCGCTCACCGGCCCGGCCCCGGCCCCGGCCTATTCGCAGAATTTCTTCACCGGCGTCCCGGCCCCGGCCGGTGCCGGGCTGGTGCTGTTTCCGTTGTTCGCCGCGCTGGTGCTGCAGGATTGGGGCTGGACCACCCTGGCCGGGGCGGTGCGCCATCCGGTCTTGGTCGGCACCTTGCTGGTGGTGGTCGGCGGGCTGATGGTCTCGACCCTGCCGACCTGGAGCTTCAAGAACTTCAAGGTCCCGTCGGAATACGTGCTGCCGCTGCTGCTCGGCATCGGGGCCTATGTCGCGGTGATGCTGACCGAACCCTGGGCGGCGCTCGCCACCGGCGGGCTGATCTACGGCGGCATGCTGCCCTTTTCCGCCCGCAGCTATCGCCGGCTGAAGCACGAGGCGGAAGCGATGCGCGAGCCGATGCTGGTCGGCAGCAACGAATCGCGCGGCTGAAAAGCCCCGCATCGCCCTTCCACCGCATCTGGTAGCAGGCTAGGCTTTTCGGCGAAGAAGGCGGCACCACCCGCCCCAACCCCCGGAGGGGACCTGCCATGAAGCTGATGTGGTTTCACCTCATGCCTTATACGGAACTGCCCGAGGATTTCCGGGAAGCGCATCCCTCCGTCTGGGTCGATATCCACTCCTCGCTCTTCGACCCGAAGCGCGCCCACCTGATGTACAACGACTTCATGGATGAGCTCGAATACGCCGCCGACTGCGGCTACGACGCCATCTGCGTGAACGAGCACCATTCGAACGGCTACGGGCTGATGCCGAGCCCGAACCTGATCGCCTCGACCTTGGCGCGGCGTACCCGCGACGTGCCGATCTGCGTGCTTGGCAATTCGCTGGCGCTGTACAACCCGCCGACCCGGGTGGCCGAGGAATTCGCCATGCTGGACGTCATCAGCGGCGGCCGGCTGATCGCCGGCTTCCCCGTCGGCACCCCGATGGACACCTGCTTCGCCTATGGCCAGAATCCGTCGCAGCTGCGCGAACGCTACCTGGAAGCGCATGATTTGGTGATCCAGGCCTGGACGCGGCCGGAGACCTTCGCTTTCAACGGCCGCTACAACCAGCAGCGCTACGTGAATATCTGGCCGCGCCCGCTGCAGCAGCCGCATCCGCCGATCTGGATCCCGGGCGGCGGCTCGGTCGAGACCTGGCAATGGTGCGCCGAGATGGACTACGTCTACTGCTACCTGTCCTACTACGGCTACAAGGCCGGCAAGGCGACGATGGATGGCTTCTGGGCGGAGATGGACCGGCTCGGCAAGGACCGGAATCCCTATCGCGCCGGATTCGCCCAGGTGGTCGCCGTGGCCGAGACCCGCGAACAGGCGATCGAACTCTATACCGAAGCCGCCGAGTATTTCTTCAACCGCTGCCTCCATGTCGACCCGCGCTTCGCCGCGCCCGCCGGCTACAGCACCGAGGCGACGCAGCGCGCCGGGTTCGAAAGCATGGTCAAGAAGGCGGCCAATGCGCAGACGCTCATCATGGGCGACAAGACCAACCGCGCCCTGACCATGGCCGATTTCGTCGACCGCGGCTATGTCGTGATCGGTTCCCCGGACGAGGTGGTGGAGCAGCTGAACGCCCTGGCGGACGACCTCAACGTCGGCCACCTGATGGTGCTGATGCAGTTCGGCAACATGAACAAGCAACTGACCAACTACAACACCAAGCTATTCGCCGAGCAGGTGATGCCGCGGCTGAAGACCCGGTTTTCGGAATGGGAGGACCGCTGGTGGCCGAAGCCGATGGAGGCCGGCGAGCGCGCCGACATCCCCGGCCTGGCCGCCGAATAGGGGCCTGAGCATGGGCGAGCCCGAAGTCCTCACCATCGATGTCAACGGCGTTCCGACCCGCGTCTGGCGCAAGGGCCGCGGCGCGCCGCTCGGCTTCCTCGCCGGCTTCGGCGGACTGCCGCGCTGGGTGCCATTCCTCGACCGGCTGGCCGAGACGCGCCAGGTCATCGTTCCCTCGCTGCCCGGCTTCCCCGGCGGCGAGCGCGGCCACAGCCTGCTCGATACCCATCTCGACTGGGTGCTGGCGCTGCGCCGGACCATCCTCGCCGCCGGGCTCGACGGGGCCGATCTGGTCGGCAGCTCGGTCGGTGGCTCGATGGCGGCCGAGATGGCGGCGATCTGGCCCAGTTCGGTCCGCAAGCTGGTGCTGGGCGCTCCCTTCGGCCTGTTCGACGCGGCCGATCCGCCGACCGACCCCTGGGCCCAGCGTGCCGATCGCATCCCCGGCCTGCTTTGCGCCGACCCGGAGACCTGGAAGGCGCTGAAAGCCCTGCCCGAGGGCGCCAATTCGGTCGAATGGCCGATCGAGCAGACCCGCGCCACCGAGGCTGCCGCCCGTATCTTCTGGCCGCTCGGCAATACCAGGCTGGAGAAGCGCCTGCCGCTGATTGCCGCGCCCACCCTGATCCTCTGGGGTGAGCAGGACCGCATCATGCCGCTGTCCTATGCCCAGCGGATTGCCGGCCTGCTGGCCGGGCCGCACGAGATCCGCATCATCCCCGGCGCTGGCCACTTGGCCGAGCTCGACCAGCCGGATGCCGTCGCCTCCGCAATCCTCTCCTGGATGACCTGATCCATGCCAATCGACCCCGGCGCCCTGCGCGTCCTCGACCTGATCAAGGAGCTGGGCCGCCCGCCCATCCATACCCTGACGCCCACCGAGGCCCGCGCCGCCTCGGCCAAATCCCGCAGCGTGCTTCAGCCGGAACCGGCCGAGGTGGCCGAGGTGGAGGATCTGTCCTGCCCCGGCCCAACCGGTCCGATCCTGCTGCGCCGCTACCGCGCCGCCGGCACCACGGCCGAGGAGGTGCTGCCCTGCTTGGTCTTCCTGCATGGCGGCGGCTGGGTCATCGGCGACCTCGACAGCCATGACCAGCCCTGCCGGACCCTGGCCAATGCGGCCCGCTGCTGCGTCATCGCGGTGGATTACCGGATGGCGCCGGAACACCTCTATCCCGCCGCGGTCGAGGACAGCGCCGCCGCCCTCCGCTGGATCGCCGCCAATGCCGCGATGCTGCGGATCGACCCCGCCCGGATCGCGGTCGGCGGCGACAGCGCCGGCGGCAACCTCGCCGCGGTGCTGGCGATCATGGGCCGCGACGGCAGCGTGCCGGCGACCGGGTTCCAGATGCTGCTCTATCCGGCGACCGACATGGCCGGCCACCGTCCGGCACATGAGCGCTTCACCGAGGGGCTGATCCTTACCAACCAGACCATGCGCTGGTTCATCGACCACTACGTGCCGGACATGGCCCGCCGCCTCGAATGGCAGGCCTCCCCGCTGCGCGCCGCCAGCCTGGCCGGCACCCCGACCGCCTATGTGATGACCGCCGGCTACGACCCGCTGGTCGACGAGGGGATCGCCTATGCCAGGCGGCTGGAGGAGGACGGCGTCCGCGTCACCCATATCCATATGGCCGACCAGATCCATGCTTTCCTGACCATGGGCAAATTCATCCCGGCCTCCGACCTGGCGCTGCGCCAGGCCGCGCTGGCGCTGGCGCATCACTGGCAATACGGAGACGTCGCATGACCGCCCCGAAGAAGGGCATGCTGGACGGCAAGTCGGCGCTGGTCACCGGCGCCGCCTCCGGCATCGGCCGCGCCGCGGCGCTGGCCTTCGCCCGCGAAGGCGCCTGGGTCGCTGCCGCCGACCTGACGCTGGAGGGCGCCCAGCGGACCGTCGCCGCCATCGAGGCCCAGGGTGGCGAGGCGGTGGCGATCGCCGTTGATGTCACCGACGATGCGACGGTGAAGGCGATGGTCGCCGCCGCGGTCGCCGCCTTCGGCGGGCTCGACTGCGCCTTCAACAACGCCGGCATCGCCCCCTACCAGGTGAATGCCGCCGGCGTGCCGGCCGCCGACCTGGAGGAGGCCGCCTGGGCCCGCCTGCTGGACGTGAACCTGACCGGCGTATGGCGCTGCCTGCGGCATGAGGTGGCGCAGATGCGGACCCAGGGCGGCGGCGTCATCGTCAATACCGCCTCCATCGCCGGGCTGGTCGGCCTGCCCGGCTCGGCCGCCTATGTGGTCGGCAAGCATGGCGTGGTGGGGCTGACCAAGGCCGCCGCGGTGGATCATGCGGTGGACCATATCCGGGTGAATGCGGTCTGCCCCGGCTATATCGAGACGCCGATGACCGAGGATACCATGCGCCGGCGCGGCGAACGGATCATGGCCCGCACCGCGCTGGGCCGCATGGGCAAGCCGGAGGAGATCGCCGAGGCGGTGGTCTGGCTGTGCTCCGACCGGGCCAGCTTCGTCACCGGCGCCGCCTGGACGGTGGATGGCGGCTATACCGCGCTATAAGGCGTGATCGGCGCGGGCCATGGCCCGCGCCGCTATGGCCGCACGGCCGGCGTCTCCAATGCCAGGCCGCGTGCCCGGACCATCAGGAAAGCCTCGATGGCGACGTATTCCGGTGCGCCATAGGCATAGGGTTCCGACCGTACCCCGGCCATGCAGTTGCGCAGCCGGCGTTGCAGCGAGCCGAGCCCCTGCCATTCCAGCCGGTACAGCGGATAACCGGTCGGGTGGCCCTGCGGGATCGGGCTGCCGCCCAGCCGCCGACCGGCATTGTCGTCGTGGCATTGGGCGCAGCTCAGGTCGAGCTGGCCACGGCGTTCGCGGAACAACGCCTCGCCCAGCGCCCGCGCCGGGGCCAGGCGAGGGTCCTCCGGCGGGTCGATCGGCAGGCCGCGCGACTGGTGGGCCACATAGGCGCTGAGCGCCAGCAACGGCTCGCCCTCCCGCTCCAGCGGCGCCGCGCCCTGGCGGTCCACCCGACATTGCTCGATGCGCCCGGCCAGGTCGATCGGCGCCTGCCGCGTGGCATCCCAGGCCGGGTAGCGGGAAGCCGCGCCGCGCATGCTGCCAGGGGCATCGCCATGGCAGCCGGTGCAGCCGGACTGCGCCCAGAGCGCCTCGCCTTCCTGCACCCAGAGCATCCCGGGATTGGCGGTATCATCCCGCTGCATCGCCTGGGTTTCCGGTGCCATCAGCGCGAAGCCGGACTGGGGCGGCTCGGCCGCCGCGCCGCCGGCCAGCAGCAAGGCCAGCGGAAGTGCCAGCGGAAATGCCAGCAAGGCGCGCTTCATGTGACCGTCAGGGCACGGGTCTCGGTCTGGGCGAAGCCGTTGTCGCCGGTCCAGGTGAAGGCGAGGATGCCGCTTGCCGTCGCCAGCATGCTGAAGGTGATGAAGGGATTCGCCGCGATCGCCTGGTACAGCTCGGCGTGGAAAACCTCCTCGTTGTCGAACAGGCAGGTGAAGCTGCGGATGATGTCGCGCTGCTGGGTCACGCCGTTCGGGCCGGGGCGGTAGCCGGTTTCCATCCCGTGCTGGATCAGCGTGCGGATTTCGATGAGCTCGCCCCGCTTCGCGCTGCGCGGCAGGTTGATCAGGACACGGGCCATGGCTCAGAACTCGACGCAGGCGGCGAGCGTCACGATGACCTCGGCGCTGTCGGACCAATAGGTGCCGTCGCTCATCGCCGCCACCGCGACCAGGGTCTGCGAGGTCGCCAGCCGGATCCGCGTCGCCAGCATGGCGTGGCCGGGGTTCAGCCTTGCCCCCAGCCTTGCCCCCGGGCCGAAGCGGGCGGTGATGACGTTCGGCTGCGGGTTCTTCTCGTTGAACAGGGCGATGCCGCGGACCTGCGCCGCCTCGCCCGGCGGGCTCTCGACCGCGATGGTGACCGGCACGGTATTGCCGTTCTCGACCAGCGGCGGGATGTCCAGCGTGACCCGGCCGCGGGTCGGCGCCACGCCGCCGGTGAAGCCGAGGATCGCCTGCTGCAGGCTTTCGCGTTCGAAGGTCCCTTGGGCGGCCGCCCGCGCCGGCCGGACCAGCGCCACCGCCAGCAGCCCGGCGGCAGCGGTGCGGCGGCTAGTCACGCAGGGTGAGGAGAAATGCGACGACATCCTCGATCTCCTCGGCGGTCAGCACCGTCTTGCCCTGCCAGGCCGGGCCGACCCGGACCAGCCCCTCGGTGCGATAATAGGACGGCATGATGGTCGCCGGATTCAACCGCTTGCCATCCACCAGGCGCAGCCGCAACCCGGCTTCGGTGAGCCGCGACCCCGCGCCAGCCAGGCTTGGGGCCAGGTCGCCCTGGAAGCGTTCCTCCGGGAAAGGCCCGGAATGACACAGCAGGCAAAGGCCGCGCTGCCGGGTGACAACGATGGCCCGGCCGCGTGCCGCGTCGCCCGGAACGCCGGTCAGCGAAGCCATTCCCTCCGCCGCTGCCAGGCCCGGGCAGCAGGCCAGCAGCAGCAGGATGCACCATCTAGCCAAAGGCATCCGCCGTGACGGTGCGGAACCAGTCCTCGGCATAGCCCGCCTCGGCCCGGCGCTGGCTGGCCGGGGCTTCGAGCGGGCTGGTCCCGCCCGCACCCGGCACATCCGTCAGCAGCCCATCGGCCGGCTGATAGACCCCGGCGACGGAAATTCCGTAGTCCGGCGCCAGCAGGCTGTAGCAGGTATTGATCAGCTTCGGCGTGGCCGGGGCCTCGCCCCGCAGCAGGGCCAACACCGCCTCGGCGCAGACCCGTGCCTGGGCATTGGCGGCGAAGGCGGATTTCGGCATGGCCCCGGCGATGATCGCGTCGCCGATGAGGTGGATGCCCGGTTGCAGCCGCGATTCGAAGCTGACGGGATCGACCGGGCACCAGCCGCTGCGGTCGGTCACCCCCGCCGCCTCGGCGATCCGCCCGGCCCGCTGCGGCGGGATCACATTCGCCACCGCCGCCCGATGCTCGCCGAATTCGGTGACCAGCACCCCGGCCTTGGCATCCACCTCGGTCAGCTTGCCGCCGCCCGAGAGCGGCACGTATTCCAGCAACCCCGGATAAAGCGCGGCCCAGCCCTGCTCGAACAGCTTCTGCTTCGAGAACACATCCTTCGCGTCCAGCACCAGCAGCTTGGAACGCGGCTTCCGGGTCTTCAGGTAATGCGCGATCAGGCTGGCCCGCTCATAGGGGCCGGGCGGGCAGCGATAGGGGTTGGCCGGCACCGCCACGACCACCAGCCCGCCATCCTCCATCGCTTCCAACTGGCGGCGCAGCAGCAAGGTCTGGGCGCCGGCCTTCCAGGCATGCGGCATCGTCTCGGCCGCCGCCGCATCGTAGCCGGGCAGGGCATCGAAGCGGAGGTCGATCCCCGGGGCCATCACCAGCCGGTCGTAGGCCAGGGCGGTGCCATCGGCGAGCGTCACCCGGCGGGCCGCCGCATCCACCGCCGTCGCCGCCTGCCGGGCCAGCGCGATGCCCTCCCGCCGCAGCCCGTCCAGGCCGAAGCGCTGGCTGTCCATGTCCCGCAGCCCGGCGATGACGGCATTGCTGAAGGGACACGCGATATACTCGGCCGCCGGCTCCACCAGCGTCACCGCCAGCCCGGCCCGGTGCAGGGCGCGGGCCGCCGTGGCGCCGCCGAAGCCGCCGCCGATCACCACCAGCTTCGGCGATGCCTGGGCCAGGGCCGGCGCCGCCAGCAGCGTCGCGGCCAGCAGGGCGCGCCGCTTCACCGGACGGCCGTGACCCAGGCGGCGATAGCCCGGATTTCCGCCTCGTCGAAGCCGCGGGCGATGCGGTCCATGACGGTCGGCGACCGCTCGCCGGCCTTGTAGGCAAGCATTGCAGCGGCGACCGCCTCGGCCGGCTGGCCGGCCAGGGTGGGAATGGCGCCGCCGCCGTGGCAGCCGGCGCAGGACGAGGCGCCGGGGGGCGAAGCGGCGGTGGCTGCGGTGGCCGTGGAAAGTAGCAAGATAAGGAGAAGGTCAGGGAGGGAAAGGTATTCCCTCCCCGAGCCCCTCCCTTCCTTATTGTATTTCATTAAAGAATGGGAATAGCTGAGGGGCTTGTGGAGAATACCTTCCCCACAGGCTTTGCTTCCCATCGGTTCAACCCTTCTTCAAATTCGCCGCCTTCAGCGGCAGCGACCGCACCCGCTTGCCGGTCGCCGCGAAGATCGCGTTCAGCACCGCCGGCGCCGCCACTGCGATGGTCGGCTCGCCCACGCCGCCCCAGAAGCCGCCGGAGGGCATGATGATGCTTTCGACAGCCGGCATCTCGGCCAGCCGCATGATCGGGTAGGTGTCGAAATTCTCCTGCTCGACCCGGCCGCCCTTGATGGTGATCTCGCCATGCAGCGCCGCGGTCAGACCATAGGCGAAGGAGCCCTCGATCTGCGCCGCGATCTGCTGCGGGTTCACTGCATGGCCTGGGTCGGTGGCGGCGACGATCCGGTGCACCGTCACCTCCCCATCGGCCGCGACGGAAACCTCGGCGCAGGCCGCGACGTAGCTGCCGTAGCCCATGATGGCGGCCAACCCGCGATGCCGCCCGGCCACCGCCGGGCTGCCCCAGCCGCCCTTCTCCGCCACCGCGTCCAGCACCGCGAGCTGCTTCGGCGCATCCCGCAGCAGCGAACGGCGGAATTCCAGCGGGTCCTTGCCGGCCGCCAGCGCCACCTCGTCGATGAAGCATTCGAGGTAGACGGCATTCTGGTTGACGTTCACCCCGCGCCAGAAGCCCGGCGGCACCGGCGGGTTGCGCATGGCATGGTCGATCAGCAGGTTCGGCACGCCATAGCCAAAGGCGCCCTCCGCCCCGCCCTGGGCGAGGCCCTGGAACACCCGGCTGTCGGCGCCGCCTTGCAGCATCTGCGGCGCGATGCCGGCGATGATGGACTGGCCGGAAATGCGCATGTGCAGCGCATCCAGCTTGCCATCCGCATCCAGCCCGGCGGTCAGCTTGCAGGCGGTGATCGGGTGGTAGCGGCCATGCAGCATGTCCTCCTCACGCGACCACAGCAGTTTTATGGGGGTGCCGGGCATCTCCTTGGCGATGGCCACCGCCTGGCGGACGTAATCCTGCCAGCCGCGCCGGCCGAAGCC
>JAQGIA010000028.1 GCA_028291445.1 Belnapia sp. | reverse complement strand
TTTCCAGCTCTCGGGCGCCGGGCATGCGCCGGAGAGCCTCGACACCGAGGCGAAGGTCTCGCTGGAGCAGGAAGGCGGCGGCTGGAAGATCGCCGCCGTGGCGCTGGTGCTGAAGGCCAAGGTGCCGGGGCTGTCGGAGGCCGAGTTCCAGAAGCTGGCCGGCGAAGCCAAGGCGAATTGCCCGGTCTCCAAGGTGCTGAACGCCAGCATCACCCTGGAAGCGACGCTGGGTTAAGTCGGGCTGAGGCCGGGCGGGGGGCGGCTGCCCCCCGCTTGGCTAGCCGCGGGGTCCGCCGCCGGCCGCTGGACTGGGCGAGGGACTGGATGCTGGGGCGCCGCCGGCGAGGCAGTCGCGCATGAAGCTGCGGCGTGGCTCGGCCGCCAGCTTGCGGGTACCGGCCTCGGCATTGCAGCTCGTCATGCGCTCGCGCTGGGCGGCCTGGGCGGCGCTGGGCTGGGCGGCGCTGGGCTGGGCGGCCGGTGCGGGCGGCATCCGCCCGGCCAGGCATTCGCTCATGAAGGGCCGGCGGGCGCCGCCGGCGAGGCTGCGCTTGCCGGCCTCGGCGTTGCAGTCGCGCATGCGCTCCTGTTGGGCGGCCTGGGCCGCGCTGGGCTGGCGCGGCGTTGGGCTTGCCGGCGCCGGAGCAGGTGCGGTCCCTGATGCGGTCCCCGGTGCGGTCCCTGATGCAGTCTGGGCCATGCCGGCCAACGGCAGGCCGAGGCAGAGGGCGGCGGCGAGCAGCGTGGCACCGATCATGTGGCGGTCGAACAGGCTGTTGCGGATCATGGCATCCTCGCCCCGGCGCGGCCGGGTATGGCGGCGTTATGGGCGAGCCAAGCCGAAGGGCCATGTCCCAGTCCAATGAATCCCGTCGCCTAACGCGGATGTGGCCGAATCGGGCCGCTCGCAGCGGCTTCGATGGGGAAAATGCCTCGCGGTTCCACGCTGCCGGGAATGCGCCATCGCCGTGAGCAACCCTGGGGCATCCGCCGCGTCGCGTCCTCGGGCGGTTCGGTGCTTGCAGGTCCCGGGCCGCAGCGCTTCCCCAATGCCGTGCGTCTGCCGCTAAGCTGCCACCCAATCCAGGGAGGCAAATCATGTCGGACGTCATCGCCCGCGCCAGGCGCAATACCATCGGCGATGCGCTGCGCCGTGCCGCCGCGCGCTTCGGGGACCGGCCGGCCCTGCGCTTCGCCGGGCGGGGCTGGAGCTATGCCGGGCTGTACCAGGCGGCCGGGCGCGTCGGCCGGCGGCTGCTGGCGGCGGGGCTGGTCCCGGGCGACCGGGTGGTGGCCTATGGCCGCAACTCGGATGCCTATCTGCTGCTCTGGCTCGGTTGCGCGCGGGCCGGGCTGGTGCATGTGCCGGTGAATTTCGCCCTCACCCCACCCGAGCTGGACTACGTCCTGCGGCAATCCGGCGCGGCGCTGCTGCTGTACCAGCCGGCGCTGGCCGGGCCGGCCCAGGCTGCGTTGGACATGACTGCGCTGGAAATGGCGACCGGCGTCGCGGGCGGCACCATCGATGCCGGGGAAGGCGCGCTCGACATGCTGGCCGCGGCGCTCGACCCAGCCTGGGATGCGTCCGGGCCGGAGGATACGCTCGGCGAGGCGGTGGGCGAGGAGGATCTCGTTCAGATCATGTATACCTCCGGCACCACCGGCGCGCCGAAGGGCGCCATGATGTCGCATCGCGGGCTGCTGGCGGAATACGCGAGCTGCACGATCGAGCTGGAGATGCTGCGGGACGACCGCGGGCTGGCGGCGCTGCCGCTGTACCACACCGCGCAGATGCATGCCTTCACCATGCCGCAGCTGCTGAACGGCGCCTTCACCCTGCTGATCGACGCGCCGCAGCCGGCCCTGGTGCTGGAGCTGATCGAGCGCGAGCGCATCACCACCTTCTTCGCCCCGCCGACGGTCTGGATCGGCCTGTTGCAGCATCCGGATTTCGCCACGCGCGACCTGTCGTCCCTGGCGAAGGTGCAGTATGGCGCCTCCATCATGCCGGTGCCGGTGCTGCAGGAATTGCGCGCCCGGCTGCCGCAGGCGCGACCCTTTAACTGCTACGGCCAGACCGAGATCGCGCCGCTGGCGGCGGTGCTGCGGCCGGAAGAACATGCGGCGCGGCCGGGCTCGATCGGCCGGCCGGTGCTGAACGTCGAGACCCGCGTGGTCGATGCGGCGATGCGCGACGTGGCGCCCGGCGAACGCGGCGAGGTGGTGCACCGCTCGCCGCAATTGCTGCTCGGCTATTGGCGGATGCCGGAGGAGACCGCGCAGGCTTTCGAAGGCGGCTGGTTCCACAGCGGCGACGTGGCGACCATCGATGCCGAGGGGTATCTCTCGATCGTCGACCGCACCAAGGACCTGATCAATACCGGCGGCGTGCTGGTGGCGAGCCGGGAGGTGGAGGAGGCGCTGTTCAGCCACCCCGCGGTGGCCGAGGTGGCGGTGATCGCGGTGCCCGACCCGAAGTGGATCGAGGCGGTGGCGGCGGTGGTCGTGCTGCGCGGCGAGCCGGCCGCGGGGATCGAGGCGGTGCTGCTGGCGCATGCGCGCGAGCGCCTGGCGCCCTACAAATTGCCGAAGCGCATCATCATCGCCGAGGCGCTGCCGAAGAACACCGCGGGCAAGCTGCTGAAGCGGGAATTGCGGCTGCTGTATTCCGGGACCGAGAGCGGGGCCTTGGGGTGACGCCCGGGCGCGGCCCCGGTATGGTCCCCCCGGACTTCTTCTGACCAAGGGACGGGAACACAGCATGACGCAGGCACGGCGAACCGAGGCACGTCTCGGCGGGCATATCCTGGCCGATGCGCTGGTGGCGCAGGGTGTCAGCCATGCCTTCTGCGTGCCGGGGGAAAGCTACCTCGATCTGCTCGACGGGCTCTATGCCCAGCGCAACCGCATCCAGCTTGTCACCTGCCGCTTCGAGGCGGGGGCGGTCCATATGGCCGAGGCTTACGGGAAGCTGACCGGAAAAGCGGGCGTCGCCATCGTCACGCGCGGGCCGGGCGCCTGCCATGCCGCCATCGGCGTCCATGTGGCCTTCCAGGACAGCACCCCGCT
>JAQGIA010000652.1 GCA_028291445.1 Belnapia sp. | reverse complement strand
CAAGCAAGCAGCGGGCCGGCCGCGGCCGCATCCGCTGCCAGCAGCGCCAGCACCCGGGCCGGCGGCACCGGCACCGGCTGGGTCGCCGCAGCGGCAGGCTCGCCGGGGCGGTGCAGCCGCAAAACGCCGTCCCCGCTCGTCACCTGCCACAACGAGAGGCCGGGCAGCGCCAAGCCCGCATCGAAGGCCATGTCCAGCGCCAGCAGGACCGGCTGGCCGCCGTAGAGCTCGGCGAGGTCGGCCGGGGCTATCAGCAGGGGGGCTATCAGCAGGGGGGCGGTCGGCAGGGTCATGCGGCGATTCCAGGGCCACGCAGGGTGGCAGGCGGCGGCACCAGACGGTCGAGATGGGCGGTGAACTCCCGCATCGTCTCGGCCCAGCCGGCGCGGGCGACCCGCCGGGCGGCGGCGGCGCCCAGCGCCACGGCACGGTCCCGATCGGCCGCCAGCCCGGCCAGGGCGGCGATGAAGCCGTCGACGACCGCCTCCTCCGGCTGGCGGTGGCGAATCAGCAGGCCGTCCTCGCCGTCGCGGATCACCTCGCCGACCGCGCCGACATCGGTGGCGACGACGGCGCAGCCCAGGCGCTGGGCTTCCAGCACCACCAGCGGCACGCCCTCGAAGCGGGAGGGCAGCACCAGCACATCGGCCCAGGCATAGGCGGCATCCAGTTCCTCCGGCAGGAAGACCGCCGGCTCGACCGGCACGCCGAGGTCGAGCGGGGCGGCATCCTCCATGACGGCGCGGCCGAGGACCCGCCAGCGAAGCGCAAGTTCGCCCATGCTTGCCCTGGTGCCGGCGATGACGGCGGCCAGCCGGTCGAGGCCCTTCTGGCGGTCCAGCCGGCCGAGGAACAGCACCTGCAAGGGTCGCCCGCGCCGGCGCGGGCGGGCCGCCAGCGCCGCCGCCACCCGTGCCGGCCGGGTCGGGTAGCCCGGGGCATTGCGCACCAGATGGAGCTTGCCGGCCGGGATGCCGGCGCCGATGCACCAGTCCCGCAATTGGGCGGAGATGACCATGATGCCGTCATAGGCATGTTCATAGGCCGCCTGGATATTCGGCGTGCCGCGCGGCTCGCCATGCGGGCCGCGTTCCAGCAGGTGCAGCCCGCCGAAGGTGCGGACACCCAGCCGGCGCAGCGTCGCCATCAACGGCTGGGCGGCCAGGGAATGGACGTTGATGACGACATCCAGCGCCGCCAGCACGCCCAGCACGTCGCGGGCGCCCGGCGTGCCGCCGAATTGCGAGGTGCCGGCGCCGAAATAGCCGCCCTCCCAGGCGACCGCCGCCTCGCCCAGCCCGTCCAGCAGCAGCACGCTGTCGAAGGCGGCGCCGAAGGCCGCGCCGCGGTCGATCCGCCCGGCGCCGAGCACGATGAGGTGGGTCCGCCAGCCTTGCCGCCGCAGCACCGCGGCCTGGCCGAGGATGACCTTCTCCAGCCCGGCGAAGGAGAACATCGGCACGATGAAGCCGAGGTCCCGGCCGCTCGGCCATGGCAGCCGCGGCAGGATCGCGCCGATGCCGGGCAGCGCCTGCACCTCGGCTGCCACGCCGCTGCGGGGCGGCCGGTATTCCTGCTTCCACCCGGCATGCAGGGCGCTGCGGCCGCGGCGGAGGCGGGCCAGCGCCGTCACCTCCAGCAGCAGCAGGCGGAGCGGGATCAGGCTGCCGGTAGTGGTGGTGGTGCCAAGACCACCGCCGGTTTCGGCGGGGACATGCAGATGCGGCAGGTGCAGCCGCAGCAGGGCGGTGACCGGCTGCGGCTGCGGCGTGGCGAGGCTTTCGATCCAGGCCGGCGAGGAATCGCCGGCGGCCTCCCACAAGGGCCGGCCGCGCAGCATCAGCAGCGGCGCATCGGCGAGATGCCCAGCCGCACTGCCCGGCCGTTCCAATGCCAGCACCGGCTGCTGCGCCGGGATGATCTGCAGCGCCACCACATGCACATCCCGCAGCAGGCGTTCGGCCCACCACAGCACCATGTGCAGCACCCCGGCCTCGGCCAGCAGCGCCAGGGTGGCGGCTTCGGTGAAGCAGAACAGGTCCGGGTGATGGACCGCGCCCGGCTGTTCCATCGCCGCCGCCATCCGCTCCCGCGCCGCCTGGGGCGAGAGGGTGACGCCGGTGGCCGAGGCGGGATCGAGAGTAAGGCGCACCGTGCCGTCGTCCGGGGTATGGATGGCGAAGCGTGGCGCCTCCCGCGCTTCCAGCGCCAGCAGGCGGCGCGGTGCCAGCAGGGCGGCATGCTTGCGGTGCAGCTGCCCGAGCAGCAGCGGCCGCAGCCGTTCGGAGGCCGAGAGCATGCTTTCGGGCCGCCGCCGGTAGCGGAAGCCGGCCATCGGCAGATGCTGCCCGCGCCAGCCCTGGCCGGCGGCGGTCAGCCAGAAGTCCCAGTCCTCGAAGCCCTGGCGCATGGTCTCGTCGAAGCGCAATCCGGCCTCGAGCATGCCGCGGCGGACCACGCTGCCGGCATCGCAGTAATTGGACGCCAGCAATTGCAGCAGGGAGAAATCGCCGCCGGTGGTCCAATCGGCCCGGCCGCCGAGCTCGTCGATGTCCGGATAGACCCAGCCGACCTCGGCCGGCGCCGCATCCAGCGCCGCCAGGGCGCGGGCTAGCATGGGCGGGTGCAGCCGGTTGTCGGCATCGAGGAAATGCAGCGCCCGGCAGGCGGGGAAGGCCGCCAGGGCGAAATCGATCCCGGTGTTGCGGGCGGCGGACAGGCCGCCGTTCGGCCGTCGCAGCACGAAGACCCGGCCGGGATGGGCGGCGGCGAAGGCCAGCGCGGCGTCGCGGCCGGCCGGGTCGGGACAGCCGTCGTCGACCACCACGATGCCGATGGGCGGCGCACCCACTTGGTCCAGGGCGGCGAGGATGGCTTCCGGCAGCAGCCCGGGCTGACCGAAGGAAGGGATGACGACGGCGATCTCGATGGCATCGGCGGCCCGGCTACCGAGTGGATTGGCCCCCATGTCCCCGGGCGGCTCTGCCCTCATGTGCAGCGGAGCGGGCCTCAATTGCATGATCGGCTCGGCTTCCTTCGGCGACAGGTCCCGGCTCAGGTGGCGGCACCGCGGTGGCAGGCACGCAGCATGGCGCAATAGCGCCGCAGCATGGTGTCCAGGCCCTGGCGGCGGCTGAGCGCCTCCGCCGCATCGATCCGTTGGCGCACTGCAGCATCATGGGTGAAAGTCGCGGATATGTGAAGCGCCAAGGCGGCAATCGTGGGGAGCGGCACCAGGCTGGCGACCTGCTCCGCCGCCTCGCCCAGACACTCCAGCGCGGCGGCGGTGGCGACCACCGGGCAGCGGTTGGCAGCGGCTTCGAGGAAAATCAGCGGCCAGCCTTCCAGCTGGGAGGGCAGCACCAGCGTATCCGCCGCCAGCAGCCAATCCGCCACATCCGCCACCTGCCCGGCCAGCCGCAACGGCCCGCCCGCCGCCGGATGCGCCGCCAGCCGGGCGGCCAGCGGCCCCTGGCCGAGCACCACCAGGGTGGCGC
>JAQGIA010000346.1 GCA_028291445.1 Belnapia sp. | reverse complement strand
GGGTATCGGCGAAGACCTGCACCTCCACATGCCGGGGCTTCTGCAGGTAGCGTTCCAGCAGCACCCGGTCGTCGCCGAAGGCGGCCTTGGCCTCGCGCCGCGCCCCGGCAAGCTGGGCGGCGAAATCCGCCGCGGCGAATACCGGCCGCATGCCCTTGCCGCCGCCGCCGGCGCTGGCCTTGATCAGGATGGGGAAGCCGATGCGCGCGGCCTCGGCGGCGAGCAGAGCCTCGTCCTGCGCCTCGCCGTGATAGCCCGGCACGATCGGCACGCCGGCCGCTTCCATCAGCCGTTTCGATTCCGCCTTGCTGCCCATCGCACGGATGGCCGCGGGCGATGGGCCAACGAACAAAAAGCCGGCGGCGGCGCAGGCTTCGGCGAAATCGGCATTCTCCGACAGGAAGCCGTAGCCGGGATGGATCGCCTCCGCCCCGCTCGCCTTGGCGGCGGCGAGGATGCGATCGCTGCGCAGATAGCTGTCCGCCGCGCGGGGCCCGCCGATCGGGTGCGCCTCATCCGCGAGCAGCACATGCTGGGCCCGGGCATCGGCTTCGGAAAAGACGGCGATGCTGCGGATGCCGAGGCGCCGCGCGTTGCGGTTGATGCGGCAGGCGATCTCGACACGATTGGCGATGAGCAGGGTGCGGATCGTCACAGGCGGAACACCCCGAAGCGGGTCTCCGCAATCGGCGCGTTGGCCGCCGCCGCGAGGCCCAGGCCCAGCACGTCGCGCGTCGCCGCCGGGTCGATGATCCCATCGTCCCAAAGCCGCGCCGTGGCGTAGTAGGGGTCGCCCTGCACCTCGTACTGCGCCCGGATCGGCGCCTTGAAGGCGGCCTCATCCTCGGCCGACCAGGTCTTGCCGGCTGCTTCGAGGTTGTCGCGCCGCACCGTCGCCAGCACGCTGGCGGCCTGCTCGCCGCCCATCACGCCGATCCGGCTGTTGGGCCAGGTAAACAGAAGGCGGGGCGAATAGGCGCGGCCGCACATGCCGTAATTGCCGGCGCCGAAGCTGCCGCCGATGATCACGGTGAACTTCGGCACGCTGGTGGTGGCCACGGCGGTGACCAGCTTGGCGCCATCCTTGGCGATGCCGCCGGTCTCGTATTTCCTGCCGACCATGAAGCCGGAAATATTCTGCAGGAACAGCAGCGGGATGCGGCGCTGGCTGCACAGCTCGACGAAATGCGCGCCCTTCTGGGCGGATTCGGAAAACAAGATGCCGTTGTTGGCGAGGATGCCGACCTCATGGCCCCAGATGCGGGCGAAGCCGCAGACCAGGGTGACGCCGTAGCGCGCCTTGAACTCATCGAAGTCGGAGGCATCGACGATGCGGGCGATCACCTCCCGCACGTCGTAGGGCTGGCGGGTCTCGGGCGGGACGATGCCGTGCAGCTCGGCCGGGTCGTAGCGCGGCGGTGCGGACGCATGCAGCGGCGCGGCACGACCGCCGCCGAGCCGGCCGACCACTTGGCGGGCGAGACCGAGCGCATGCATGTCGTCCAGCGCGAAATGATCGGCGACGCCGGAGAGGCGGGTATGCACATCGGCGCCGCCGAGATCCTCGGCGCTGACGATCTCGCCGGTCGCCGCCTTCACCAGCGGCGGGCCGGCGAGGAAGATGGTGCCCTGCTCGCGCACGATGATGGCCTCGTCGCACATCGCCGGCACATAGGCGCCGCCAGCGGTGCAACTGCCCATGACCACCGCGACCTGCGGAATGCCCTGCGCGGACATGTTGGCCTGGTTGAAGAAGATGCGGCCGAAATGGTCGCGGTCGGGGAAGATCTCGTCCTGCATCGGCAGGTTGGCGCCGCCGCTGTCGACCAGGTAGACGCATGGCAGCCGGTTCTGCTGCGCGATCTCCTGCGCGCGTAGATGCTTCTTCACGGTGACTGGGTAGTAGGTGCCGCCCTTCACCGTGGCGTCATTGGCGACGATGACGCATTCGCGCCCGGCGACGCGGCCGATGCCGGTGATCATCCCACCGGCCGGCACGTCGCCGCCATGCATGCCATGCGCGGCCAGCGGGGACAGTTCGAGGAAGGGGGTGCCGGGGTCGAGCAGCCGTTCCACCCTTTCCCGTGGCAACAGCTTCCCACGCGACAGATGCCGCTGGCGGGAAGCCTCCGGACCGCCCAGCGCGGTGCGCGCGGTCTGTTCCGCAAGCTGCGCGAGCAGCCCGCGCATGGCGGCGGCATTGGCTTTGAATTCGGCGCTGCGCGGCTCGATGGCCGAGGTGAGGATGCTCACGCGGTCTCCCGGAACAATTCGCGGCCGATCAGCATGCGGCGGATTTCGCTGGTGCCGGCGCCGATCTCATAGAGCTTGGCGTCGCGCAGCAACCGGCCGGTCGGCGTCTCGTTGATGTAGCCCATGCCGCCCAGGATCTGGATGGCATCGAGCGCGACTTTCGTGGCCGCTTCCGCCGCGAACAGGATGGCGCCGGCGGCATCCTTGCGGGTGGTCTGGCCACGGTCGCAGGCGCGCGCGACGGCATAGACATAGGCGCGGCAGGCGCTGGTCGCCGCATACATGTCGGCAAGCTTGCCCTGGATGAGCTGGAACTCGCCGATCGCCTGGCCGAATTGCTTCCGCTCATGGATATAGGGCAGCACGATGTCGAGCGCCGCCTGCATGATGCCGATCGGCCCCGCCGCCAGCACGGCGCGTTCGTAGTCGAGGCCGGACATCAGCACGCGCACGCCTTCGTTCAGCTTGCCGAGGATGTTCTCCGCCGGCACCTCGCAATCCTCGAAGACCAGCTCGCTGGTAGGACTGCCGCGCATGCCGAGCTTGTCCAGCTTCTGCGCCGGGCGGAAACCCCGAAAACCCTTTTCGATCAGGAAGGCGGTGATGCCGCGCGGCCCGGCGTCCGGTTCGGTCTTGGCATAGACCACCAGCGTCTCGGCATAATGCGCGTTGGTGATCCACATCTTGGTGCCGTTCAGCACGTAGCGGTCGCCCCGCCGCTCAGCGCGGAGCCGCATCGAGACCACGTCGCTGCCGGCGCCAGGCTCGCTCATCGCCAGCGCCCCCAGGTGCTCGCCGCTGATCAGCTTGGGCAGGTAGCGGCGCTTCTGCTCCTCGGTGCCGTGGCGGGCGATCTGGTTGATGCAGAGGTTGGAATGCGCACCGTAGCTGAGGCAGACCGAGGCGCTGGCGCGGCTGACCTCCTCCATCGCCACGCAATGGGCGAGGTAGCCCATGTCGGCGCCGCCCCATTGCTCCGGCAC
>JAQGIA010000635.1 GCA_028291445.1 Belnapia sp. | reverse complement strand
CCCTGCCGCTGACCCTGGCGCAGCGCTTCGCCCCGGACCTCGCCCCGCGCGGCATGCTGAGCGGCGAGGTGCGGGCGACCGGGCCGGTGGCGAAGCCGGAGATCCGCGGCACCCTGAACGGGACCGGAATCGGGCTCGGCGCCGACTGGGCGCGCGGGCTGCCGCTGCTGACCCTGCGGGCCGAGGGCAGCATGGTCGGCGACCTGACCCAGGCGCGGGCCGAGATCGGCGCCGGACCGGCCGGCAGCATCACCGCGACGGCGCGCTTGCCCAGCGCTTTTGCACCCGGTGGCTTCGGCCCGGAGGGTGCGTTGGCGGCGACCCTGGACGGCAGCCTGAATCTGGCGCCGCTGGCCGGGCCCTTCCTCGCCGCCGGGGCGGATCGCGCCACGGGGCGGCTGGCGCTCGCGCTGCGGGCGGATGGGACCGTCGGCGCGCCGCGCTTCGGCGGGCGGGCGACGCTGACCGGCGGCGAATATCGCAATGCCAGCACCGGCGTGCGGCTGTCGGATATCGGCGGCGTGCTGACCGGGGACGGCACAAGGCTGGTGATCGAGCGGCTGGAGGGCAAGACCACCGGCGGCGGCACCATCGGCGTGACCGGCACGCTGGATGCGGGGGCGACCGGCTTTCCGGCCGACCTCACGATAAAGGCGCGCAATGCCCGGCCGGTCGCCTCGGAGCTGGTGACGGCGACCATCGGCGCCGATCTCACGGTGCGCGGGCCGCTCGCCGGCGGCGCGGCGATCGCCGGCGAGGTGCGGATCGAGCAGGCGGAAATCCGGGTGCCGACCACCATCCCGGCCAGCGTGCCGACCCTGACCAACGTACGCGAACGCGGGCGGACGCCGCCCGGCACGGTGCGGCCACCGCCGGTGGTCGCCAACCCGCCGCCGCCGGGGCCGCCCCTGACCCTGGCGGTGAAGGTCACCGCGCGGCGGGTCTTCATCCGCGGCCGGGGCATCGACGTGGAGATGGGCGGCGCGCTGGAGGTGGGCGGCACCACGGCGGCGCCGGTGCCCTCCGGCGCGCTGACCCTGGTGGGCGGGACGCTGGATATCCTGACGCGCAAGCTGTCCTTCCAGCGCGGCAGCATCGGCTTCGTCTCGGGCAACCTGATCCCGCAGCTCGACCTCTCGGCCCAGGCGACTGCGCGCAACACCGCCATCACCGTGGCCATCACCGGCACGGCGACGGCACCGAAGGTGGCCTTCACCTCCTCCCCCGAATTGCCGCAGGACGAGGTGCTGGCGCGGCTGCTGTTCGACCGGGCGACCGGCAACCTCAGCCCCTTCGAGATCGCCCAGCTGGCGGCGGCGCTGGCGCAGCTGACCGGCGTCGGTGGCGGCTCCAGCCCGCTCGACCGGGTGCGGAATGCGCTCGGCCTCGACCGGCTCGGGGTGAGCAGCGCCGAGGGCAGCAACGCGGCCTCGGTGGAGGCCGGGCGCTATGTCGCGCCGGGGGTCTTCCTCGGGGTGCGGCAGGGCACCAATGGCGGCCAGACCGGCGTCGGCGTGCAGGTGGAGATCACCCCGAACATCAAGCTGGAAGGCCAGACGGCGACCGGGGCGGCAGGGGATCGGATCGGGCTGTCCTATGAATTCGAATACTGATCGCATCGGCGCGGCGGTGGCCGCCTATGACGCCTGGCTGGCGACGCACTGCGCCGTGGTGCCGGGGGCGCTGGCGGCCAAGCGGCGGAAGATGGCGAAGGATCCCTTCGCCTTCCTCCGCGCCACCTGCTTCCGCTTCGTCGCGCAATATCCGGTGCTGGACCTGCCGCCGACGCCGGCGGTGCCGAGCTGCGGCGATGCGCATCTGGCGAATTTCGGCACCTGGCGGGATGCCGAGGGGCGGCTCGCCTGGGGGGTGAACGACCTCGACGATTGCGCCCTGCTGCCCTGGACGGTGGATCTCGTGCGGCTGGTGGCGAGCGCCCTGCTGGCGCCCGCGCCGCCGCGCTCGCGGGTGGCCGCGGCGACGGTGCTGGCGGGCTATGAGGCCCGGCTGGCGGCGCCGCGCGGCTTCGTCCTCGACGAGGAGCATGTGCGGCTGCGCGAATTCGCCGCGCCGATGCCGGCCGCAAGGGCCAAATTCTGGGCCGGGATCGACGCGCTGCCGGGGGCGCTGCCGCCGGCGGAGTGGCAGGCGGGGCTGCGCATCGCTTTGCCCGAGGGCGCCGCTGCCTGCCGCTTCGCCGCGCGGGAGGCGGGGCTGGGCGGGCTCGGCCGGCCGCGCTTCGTCGCCATCGCCGAATGGCGCGGCGGGCGGGTGGTGCGGGAGGCCAAGGCGCGGGTGCCCTCGAGCTGGATCATGGCCGGCTTCCCCGGGGCCGCGGCGGTGGCGCCGGAGCATCTGGCCAGCGTCCCGGCCCGGGTGCCGGACCCCTGGCTGCGCTTCCACCCCGGCTATGTCGTCCGCCGCCTGGCGCCCGACAGCGACAAGCTGGCCCCGCCCGAGGGCGATGCGGCCGGGCTGCTCGCCCTGCTGGAGGCGATGGGCGGGGAGCTCGCCAACCTGCATGCCAGCGCCGGCGGGGCGGCGGCGGTGCAGGCGGCGCTGGCCGCGATGCCGGCGGATTGGCTGCGCGATGCGGCCAAGCGCATGGCGGCGCTGGTCACCGCCGACTGGGAGGCCTTCCGCAAGGGCTGAACGCATCGCCGCCATGCGCAGGACGCGCTGCAACGGCGGTTGGGTATCGGGGTTATGATAACGCGGCTTATGGTCTGCCGCGTGAGTGATCCCCGATGCCGAACGCCCCTCCCCCCGACGACCTGCTGATCCTGCTGACCGACGTGGCGCGGCTGGTCCGGACGCTCGCGGACCGGCGGGCCCGCGCCCATGGCATGACCCGGGCGCAGTGGATGATCCTCGCCCGGCTGCGGCGCCAGGACGGCATGACCCAGCGCGCGCTCGCCGAGCTGCTGGAGGTCGAGCCGATCACCGTCGGCCGGCTGGTGGACCGGCTGGCGGCGCGGGGGCTGATCGAGCGCCGGGCCGACCCGGCCGACCGGCGCTGCTGGCGGCTGCACCTGCAGCCGGAAGCGGCCCCCGTGCTGGCCGAGATCGACGCCGCCCGGCGCGCCTTCGATGCAGCGGCCACGCGCGGCCTGCCGCCGGAGCGGCGCGAGGCCGCCATGGAGGCCCTGCTGGCGATGAAATCCAACCTGCTGGGCGGGATCGGCCTTGCCGATGCGGCGGCGCCCGACGCCGCCGGCGCGGCGGCCTGACCTCCGCGCCTGCCCCCCCGCGCCTGACCCCCGCGCACAACGACACCCGACGATCAAGCCGAGCGACATAGGCCGAGAGACACCGATGCCCGAAGGACCGATCAGCCTCCCCCAATCCGCCCAGCCGAACGAGACCGCGACGAGCGAGGCCCCTGCAAGCGAGGCCCCGGCGCCGCGCCGCCGGCCGCGTTGGCTGCGCCCGCTGCTGATGGCCGGCGGCCTCGCCGCGGTTATCCTGGGCTCCGGCCTGTTCTGGCTGAACGGCGGCCGCTATGCCGGCACCGACGATGCCTATGTGCAGGCCGACCGGCTGCTGCTGGCGACCGATGTCGCCGGCATCGTTCAGCGGATCGACGTGCGTGAGGGCGACAGCGTCGCCGCCGGCCAATTGCTGGTGCAGCTCGACCCCGCGCCCTTCCGCCATGCGCTGAACCAGGCGGCGGCCCAATTGCAGCAGACCGCGCTGAGCCTCGCCGCCATGCAGGCCGATTACCAGCGGCTGCTGCGCGATGCCTCGGCGCAGGAGGCCGCGGTGCAGCTTGCCCAGGCGACCTACGACCGCAGCGCGCAGATCGTCGCCAGCGGCGCGGTGTCGCGTTCCACCTACGACCAGTCGCGCTTCGGCCTGCAACAGGCGCAGCAGACCCTTGAGTCGCTCCGCGCCCAGGCCCGGGTGCAGCTCGCCAGGCTGGGCGGCACGGCGGACGCCCCGGTCGAGCAGCATCCGGACTACCTGCAAGCGGCGGCGCGGCTGGCCGAGGCGCAGCGCCAGCTCGACCATACCGCGCTGCGGGCGCCCTTCGCGGGCATCGTGACGCAGGTCTCCACCCTGCAGCCCGGCCAGTACCTGGGCGCGGCGACGCCGGCCTTCGCCCTGGTCTCCGGCGATAGGATCTGGGTGGATGCGCTGCCGAAGGAAACCGACCTGACGCATGTGAAGCCGGGCGATCCGGCGACCGTCACGGTGGATACCTATCCCGGCGTCGTCTGGCAGGCGGCGGTCGAGAGCATCAGCCCGGCCTCCGGCTCCACCTTCAGCGTGCTGCCGGCGCAGAACGCCTCGGGCAATTGGGTGAAGGTGGTGCAGCGCATCCCGGTGCGGATCCGGGTGGAGCAGCCGGCCGCCGGCTCGGGCGATGCACCGAAGCTGCGGGCCGGGATGAGCGCGGTGGTCTCGATCGACACCGGACATGTGCGGCACCTGTCGGACATCTTCTGATGCCAGCCCCGATGCCAGTGGCCGACAAGGTGCCGAACCGCGGCATCATCACCGTCTGCGCCATGGTGGCGACCCTGATGCAGGCGCTGGACGGGACCATCGCCAACGTCGCCCTGCCCTATATGCAGGGTGGGCTGGCGGCGACCGCGGACCAGATCACCTGGGTGCTGACCAGCTACATCACCGCCGCCGCCATCCTGACCGCGCCGGTCGGCTTCCTCGCCGGGCGGTTCGGCCGGCGGGCGGTCTTCCTCGGCTCGGTCGGCGGCTTCACCCTGGCGTCCGTGTTGTGCGGCGCGGCGCAGTCGCTGCCGCAGATGGTGGCCTTCCGGCTGTTGCAGGGCGCCTTCGGCGCGGCGCTGGTGCCGCTGAGCCAATCCACCATGCTCGACATCTACCCACCGGAGCAGCGCGGCTCGGCCATGGCGATCTGGGGCATGGGGGTGATGGTGGGACCGATCCTCGGGCCCACGCTCGGCGGCTGGCTGACCGAGAGCTGGAACTGGCGCTGGGTCTTCTACGTGAACCTGCCCTTCGGCATCCTGGCCTTCATCGGGCTGTGGCTGTTCCTGCCGAAGGAGCAGAACGCCCGCGGGCATGGCTTCGACTGGTTCGGCTTCGGCGTGCTGGCGCTCGGGATCGGCGCCTTGCAGATCATGCTGGACCGCGGTGAGTTGCTGAACTGGTTCGGCTCGACCGAGATCATCGTCGAGGCGGTGCTGGCGGGGCTCGGGATCTATCTGTTCGTCGTGCACATGGCGACGGCGGAGCGGCCGTTCATCCCGCCGCCGATCTTCGCCAACCGCAACTTCGTCGCCGGCATGGGCATCATGTTCGCGGTCGGCGCCATCCTGCTGGCGACCTCGGCGCTGCTGGCGCCCTATCTGCAGACCTTGGGCGACTATCCGGTGTTCACCGCCGGGCTGGCGCTGGCGCCGCGCGGCCTCGGGACCATGGCGGCGATGTTCATCGCCGGGCGGCTCGCCAGCCGCTTCGATCCGCGCAAGGTCATGTGCATCGGCGTGCTGATGCTGTCCTGGACCCTGTGGGAGATGACGCGCTGGACACCCGACGTCTCGATGACCACGCTGGTGACGACAACGATCGTGCAGGGCATGGGGCTGGGCTTCGTCTTCATCCCGCTGAACCTGGTGGCCTTCGCCACGCTCGACCCGAAGCTGCGGACCGACGGCACCTCGCTGATCAGCCTGATGCGGAACCTCGGCAGCGCGATCGGGATTTCCGCCATGGCGGCGATGCTGACGCGCAATACTCAGGTGATGCATGCCGACCTGGCGATGCACGTCTCGCCGCTGAACCGCGCCTTCGACCTGCCGGCGGTGCATCGGTGGTGGGACCCGGCGACGGCGCAGGGCGCTTCGCTGCTGAATGCCGAGGTGACGCGGCAGGCCAGCATCATCGCCTATGCGGATGACTTCTGGCTGCTGATGGTGCTGGCGCTGTCGATGCTGCTGCTGCTGCCGCTGATGAAGCGGCCACCCAAGGCCGCCGCGCCGGACCCGGCGCATGCGGCGATGGACTGAGGCGAGGCTGCAGGGGCGTTGCCCCACCAAGGGTCGTAAGGCCCTTGGACCCGGTGGTTTCTCCCGCGGGTGGACGGCCTTACTCTGCCGCCTCCAGCACCTTCTCCCAGGCCGGGTTCACCAGCGGGCAGCCGGCGCCGAGCCGGGCGCGGGCGGCGTGGTATTCGGCGCGCCACCGGGCGACCAGCGCCCCGGCGCCGGGGATGTCGTGCACCACGCCGATCCCCTGCCCGGCGCCCCAGATATCCTTCCAGCGGCGCTTGCTGCGGTCGGTGCCGAAGCTCATCGCGCTGGGGTCCGAGGCCGGCAGGTTCTCCGGGTCGAGCCCGGCGCGGGCCAGGCTCGGCTTCATGTAGTTGCCGTGCACGCCGGTGATGGCGGTGGTATAGACGATGTCCTCGGCGCCGCAGTAGAGGATCATCTGCTGCTGCTCCGGCTGCGCACGGGCCTCCCGCGTGGCGATGAAGGCGCTGCCGGCATATGCGAA
>JAQGIA010000633.1 GCA_028291445.1 Belnapia sp. | reverse complement strand
GGAAGACCAGCTCGGGCCGGATTTCGTCCATCAGGCGGCGGATGCGCGCCCCGTCGCGCACATCGGCGAGCACCGCGCGGCGGCGCAGCTCCGGGTGGCGCTCACGCAGCTCCAGGTCGATCTCGTACAGCGCGTACTCGCCGTGGTCGAGCAGCGCGAGCTGGGCCGGGCCGAGGGCCGCGACCTGGCGGGCGAGCTCGCCGCCGATGGTGCCGCCGGCGCCGGTGACCAGGACGCGGCGGCCCTGGATGAGCCGGGCCATGCCCTCGCGGTCGAGCGGCACCTGCGGGCGGTCCAGCAGATCCTCGATCGCCACCGGGCGGAGTTGCAGCGGGGCCGCTTCCTTGGCGTCGAGCGGGTCGGCCAGGCGGCGGGCGGCGGGGTCGAGCGCGGTGATGGAGGGGGCGCGGCGGACCGGGACGCCGTGCCGGTCGGCGGCGTCGAGCAGGCGTTCCAGCGCCAGGCCCTGGACATGCGCGGTGGAGAGCACGATCAGCGCCGGCAGCCGGCCTTCCTCCTTCATCTGGTCGAGTACGGCGGCGATCTCGTCCGCGGTGCCGAGGATGGGATGGCCCATGATGCGCCGGCCGGCCTGGCGGGAACGCATCGAGAGGATGCCGATGACGCGGTAGCCCGGCGACCTTTCCTGGGCGAGGCCGCGGATGAAGAGATTGGCGCCATCGCCGGCGCCGACCAGCAGCACGGGCTGGGCGGTGCCGGTGCCCTCGGGGCCGCGACGGCCGCCGGGGCGGGCGTGGTGCAGCCGGCCGACGACCCGCGGGGCACCAAGCAGCACGCCGAGGGTGATGGCATGGATCAGCGGGAAAGCCGGGTTCGGCGGGGTCCAGCCGCCCATCAGGTGCAGCCCGCCGGCGAACAGCATGGCGCCGAGGAAGGCGGCGGCACCGATCGCCAGCACATCCGGCAGCCCGGCGTAGCGCCAGTATTGCTGCGGCAGGCGCACCGGCAGGCCGGCAGCCAGCAGCGCCAGGGCGGCACCGGGCAGCGCGGCGCTCCACCAGACGCCAGCCTGGGATGCCGGAGGCCAGGCGCCGGGGGCGGCGAGCAGCATCGCCGCCGGCAGCGCCAGGCAGGCCAGCAGGGAATCGAGGAGGAGGTTCAGCAGAATGCGGTGCGGCGCGCGGCGGGCCATGCCGCCGCTATAGGCCGCCCGGCCCGGCTTGGCTATCCGCTGTTCCATTCGATAATGGAACAAGTTGCCGATAGAGGGCGACCAGCCGCGCCGCCTCGCCGGCCCAGCCGTAGCGGGTCTCGGCCGCGAGCCGACCGGCGGCGCCGAGTGCGGCACGGCGGGCGGGGTCGGCCAGCCGGGCGATGGCGGCGGCGATGGCGGCGGCATCGGTTGCTTCCACCAGCTCGCCGCAGCCGGCGTCGCGGATGATTGCGGCCACCTCCGTGGCGAAGGCCGGGGCGATGACCGGCAGGCCGGCCAGCATGGCGTCGAACAGCTTATGGGGCAGGGCAAGCCGGTGGTTCACCGCGCCGGGCTGGAACAGCACCAGGGCGATATCGGCCTCGGCCAGCAGCGCCAGGGCCTCGGCATGGGGGCGCCAGTCGAGCCGTTCGATGCGGTCGGCGAGGCCGAGGCTGGCGGCCTGGGCGATGAATGCGGGCTCCGAGCCATCGGTGAAGCGGCCGATCAGGCGGAGCCTTGTGCCGGGCGGGGCGAGGGCCAGGGCGGCGAGCATCTGCGGCCAGCCGCGGCTGCGGCCGAGTGCGCCGGTATGGGCCAGCAGCAGCGGGCCAGGGCGGTGCCGGTGCGGGGCGAGGGCGACCGGCAGGGCATGGCTGGGCAGGGCGTAATTGCGGACGGCGATGGTGCGACCCGGGGCAGCGAAATCCTCGGCCAGCCCGTCCTTGGCGACCACCACCGCATCGGCGGCGGCGGCGGCGCCGCGGCAGGCCAGCCGCAGCAGCAAGGCGGCGGGCGGCCGCAGCCAGCGCGGCAGATGCGGGTCCAGCCGGCTGGGGTAGTGCTCGTGCACATCGAGCACCACGCGGGCGCCGCAGCGCCAGGGCGAGCCCCAGGGGGGACAATGCGCGGCCAGCAGGGCGGCGGCCCAGGCATCCGGCTCGCTGGCATGCAGGACGGCGCCGCCGCTGGCGGCGGCGCGGCGGGCGAGCGCTGGGATGCCGAGCAACCGGCCGGCCCAGCCGCGACGGCGCGGATAGGTCTCGATCGCGACTCCGGCGATAGGAGCGGCCGCCAGGCCATCGCCCGGCGCCAAATGGCGGACCCGCCAGCCGGCGGCGGCCAGCGCGGCCCCTTCCTTGCGCACCACCCGCAGGTCATCCGGCGGATGCGCCGCCGAGAGCATCAGCACCAAGGGCGCGGTCATGGCCCGTGCAGACCCACCGCCCCCAGGCCCACCGCCCCCAGGCCTACCGCCCCCAGGCCTACCGCCTCCAGTCCTCTCGTCCCCAGGCCCAGATGCTCTGCCAGATGCGCTACCATGCGGCTGCCCGCCTCGCCGTCCCAGAGCGGGATGGGCTGCGCCCGGGGCCAGCCGCCAGCGAGCACCGCGGCGACCGCCTCGGGCAGTCCGGCGGCGCTGACCAGGCGGTTCGAGCCGGCCTCCAGGGTCAGCGGCCGTTCGGTGCTGGGGCGGAGGGTGAGGCAGGGCAGGTCGAGCGCGGTCGCTTCCTCCTGCACGCCGCCGCTGTCGGTGGCGACCAGCCGGGCATGCACCAACAGGCCGAGGAAATCGAGATAGGCGAGCGGCGGCAGCAGGGTGACGCCGGCCGGCACCGCCAGCCCATGCGCGGTCAGCCGGGCGGCGGTGCGCGGATGCAGCGGCCAGGCCAGCGGCAGCCGCCGGGCGGCCCCGGCGAGGCCGTCGAGCAGCGCCGCCAGCGCCGCCGGATCATCCACGTTGGCGGCACGGTGCAGGGTGATCACGCCGTAGCGGCTGGCGAGCAGGCCGGCCGGCAACGGCCGGGCGCGGGCCGCCGGCAATTGCCGTAGCAGCGTATCCACCATGGCATTGCCGACGGCGCGGACCCGGGCGCGGGGATGGCCCTCGGCTACCAGCCGGGCGGCGCTGGCGGCATCCGGCGCCCAATGCAGGGTGGCGATGGCATCGATGGCGCGGCGGTTGATCTCCTCCGGCATGTCCTGGTCGGCTTGGCTGGACGCAGGGCAGCGCAGCCCGGCTTCGAGATGCGCGACGGGAAGGCCGAGCTTGCGGGCGGCCAGTGCCGCGGCGAGGCTGCCGTCGACATCGCCGGCGACCACCACGCAGACCGGGCGGCGGGTATCCCAGCAGGCGGCGGCGGCCATCATGGTCTGCCCGGTGAGCACCGCATGGCCACCGCCGGTGACGCCGAGGCTGATCTCCGGCAGCGGCAGGCCGAGTCCGGCGAGATGGTCGCCGAACATCGCCGGGTCGTGATGCTGACCGGTATGCAGCAGCAGCGGCCGCAGCGGCAGGG
>JAQGIA010000617.1 GCA_028291445.1 Belnapia sp. | reverse complement strand
CGAGGCGCCGGGCGAGCGCGACCTCATCATCCATGCCAGCGCCGCGCCGGCCGGCCTCGCCCTGGCGCTGGACCGCGCCGGCTTCGAGGGCCGCATCGTCGAGGCGAGCTGGTACGGCGACCGCATGGTGAGCCTGCCACTGGGCGAGGCCTTCCATGCCCGGCGGCTCGCCATCCTCTCGACCCAGGTCGGCCAGGTTGCCCCGGCGATGCGCGGGCGGCGCAGCCATGGCGAAAGGCTGGCGCTGGCACTGGCCTTGCTGGACGACCCGCGCCTCGACGCGCTGCTCGCCCCGCCGGTGCCCTTCGCCGGGCTGCCGGCGGCGCTGCCCGGCCTGCTCGAAGGCGGCGCGCCAGAACCCTGTCCCACGGTTTCCTACCCCACGGTTTCCTCTAGTGAGTGATGCAGCATGTTCAGCCTGACCGTCTGCGACCACATCATGGTGGCCCATAGCTTCCGCGGCGCCGAATTCGGCCCGGCCCAGCGGCTGCACGGGGCGACCTTCGCGGTGGAGGCGGAATTCCGCGCGCCGAGCATCGATGCGCTGGGGCTGCTGGTCGACATCGGCCTGGCCAAAGTGGAACTCCGCAAGGCGCTCGACGGGCTCGACTACCGCAACCTGGACGGCGAGCCGGATTTCGCCGGGGTGAATACCACCACCGAATTCCTCTGCGCGCATATCCACAGGCTGCTGGCGGCGGCGCTGAAGGCTGGCCGGCTCGGCCCGCAATCGGCCAATGTCACCGGCCTGAAGGTGCTGCTGCGGGAAAGCCCGAATGCCTGGGCAGCCTACGAAGGCGCCATCGCGTGACTGCTGCCGCCGCCCCTATCGCGCTGCTGGTCCCCGCCCCCTTCGATACCATCTCGGGCGGCTATGGCTACGACCGCCGCTTGGTCGAGGGCTTCCGCGCCCTGGGCCGCGAGGTCCGGGTGGTGGAACTGGCCGGGCGCCACCCGCTGCCGGACGCCGCCGCCCTGGCCGCCGCGCGAGACGCACTGGCGGCGCTGCCGGAAGCGGCGCGGATCATCGTCGACGGGCTCGGCCTGCCTTCCTTCGCGCCGCTGGCCGAGACGCTGGTCCGCCGCCGGGCGGTGGCGCTGATCCACCACCCGACCTCGCTGGAAGCCGGGGTCGATGCCGATGCCCAAGGCGCCCTGCGGGAGACCGAGGCGGCGATCTTCCCCCGCCTCGCCCGGCTGGTCGCGCCTTCCACGGCGACGGCGCGCGACCTGGCGCGGCAATTCGCGGTGCCGCCCGGGCGGATCGGGGTGGTCGAGCCCGGCACCGATGCGGCAAGCCGGGCGCGCGGCTCAGGCGGGCCGGGCATCGCCATCCTCTCGGTCGGCACGCTGATCCCGCGCAAGGGGCATGACGTGCTGCTGCGGGCGCTGGCCGGGCTGACCGATATCGACTGGACGCTGACCATCGCCGGCCCGGCGCGCGACCCGATCTATGCCGAGGGGCTGCAGGGCCTGGCCGAGGAGCTCGGCCTGTTGCGCCGCGTCGGCTTCGCCGGGGAGGTCACCGGCCCGGCGCTGGAGGCGCTGTACGACCGTTCGGATGTCTTCGCCCTGGCGACCCATTGGGAAGGCTACGGCATGGCCGCGGCCGAGGCCCTGGCGCGCGGCCTGCCGGTCGCCATCACCGCCGGCGGCGCCATCGCCGAGGTGGTGCCGATGGAGGCCGGCTGCGTCTCGCCGCCGGGCGACGTGGTTTCGCTGACCAAGGGATTGCGCCGGGTGCTGTTCGAGACCGAGATGCGGGCCGAGATGGCCGAGGCGGCCTGGGCGGCCGGCCAGCGCCTGCCGCGCTGGGAGGACCGCGCTGGCGCCTTCCTGGCCGAGTTGGAGAAGGCATCATGAGCGAGGAATTCGCCCTCGACTGGCTGGACCTGCGCGAGCCCTTCGATGCCATGGCCCGCAGCACGGAACTGGCCGACCGCCTGCTGGCCAGCCTGCCGGCGCGGCCGCGCTTCCTCGACCTCGGCGCCGGCACCGGCAGCCTGCTGCGCTTCCTCGCCCCACGGCTCGGCCGCGCCCAGGTCTGGACCCTGGTGGATGCCGACCGCGAATTGCTGGAAGCGGCCTTCGACACCATCGCCGACCGCTGCGAGACCATCGGCTACAAGGTGACCTTCCCCAACCGCCGCACCCTGCTGGTGCATGCCCCGGGCGGCGCCTGGCGGATCGAGACGCTGGTCGCCGACCTGGCCGAGGCGCCGCGCGGCCTGCCGCTGCACAATGCCGATGCGGTGGTCAGCTCGGCGCTCTGCGACCTGGTCTCCCGCCCCTGGCTGGAGCGGCTGGCGGCGGCGCTGCGGGTGCCCTTCTACGCCGCGCTCTGCGTGACCGGACGGGACCGCTTCACCCCGCCCCACCCGGCCGACCGGCTGGTGGCCGATGGCTTCCGCCGCGACCAGGGGCGCGACAAGGGCTTCGGCGGGGTGGCGCTCGGCGACCGGGCGCCCGAGGCGATCGCCGCCGCCTTCGGGGCGCGCGGCTTCACGGTGACGAGCGCGCCGAGCGACTGGGAGGTGCGGAGCCGCGGCGCCATGCCGCTGCCCGGGCTGCACGAGGCGGCGTCGCGCTTCCTCAGCGAGCTGGTGATGGGTCATGCCGAGGCGGCGCAGCGGCAGGACCGGCGCGGCGACCCGCGGCTCGGCGATTGGCTGGAGGACCGGCTGGACCAGGTGGCGGACCGCCGGCTGGCGGCGCGCATCGGCCACCGGGACGTGCTGGCGCTGCCCGGGAAGTCATAGGGGGAAGCCATAGATGGAATTGCCGCCGGGGCTGACCTGCTCGATCGAGGACGCGCCGGCCGAGGCGGAGGTCGAGGCGCTGTCGCAGCAGCTGGAGGGTTTCAACGAGCGGCGATGGCCGGGGCACCAGCCCTGGACGCCGCTGGCGCTGCTGATCCGGCGCGGCGCGACGGTGGTCGGCGGGCTGACCGGGGAGAGCTATGCCGGCTGGTTCTTCATCCGCTATTTCTGGCTGGAGGAGGACATCCGCCGCCGCGGCCTCGGGCGGCAGGTGATCGCCGCCGCCGAGCAGCGCGCGCGGGAGCGCGGCTGCCACGGCATCTATCTGGACACCTTCAGCTTCCAGGCGCCGGACTTCTACCGGAAGCAGGGCTATGTGGAATTCGGCCGGCTGCCCTATCCGCCGCAGGGGGAACGGATCTGGCTGCGGAAATCCCTGCTGCCCGGCGATCCCCCGAACGCCGCCCCGTCGCGCGCTCACCCGACCGGCGGCTGAGCAGCAGCACGGCGAGGGCGGCGACCTGGACCCCCGCGGCCAGGGCATAGAGCGACGGCGCATGGCCGCCCGGCAGGCCGGGCGCCGGCGGCAGCAGGTCCCGCAGGGTGCCGAAGGCCAGCGGGGCGAAGGCAGAGCCGGCCTGGCTGAAGGCGGTGACCAGGGCGACGGCACGGCCGGTCTCGGCGGCGGGGAAGTCCTGCTGCGCGATCAGCGGCGGCAGCGAGGTGGTATTGCCGAGGCCGAGGCCGAACAGGGCCACGCCCAGCACCAGCAGGGGCACCGCGTCGCCGCCGGCCGCCAGCAGCACGATCGACCCGGCCGCCTGCAGCGCGTAATTCCCCGCCGCGGCCAGCCGGCGGTCGGCATCGGCCGGCAGGAACCAGCCGAGCAGCGACCGGCCGAGGATGGCGAAGCCGGTCGCCAGGCCCGCCAGCGCCCCGGACCCGGCGGCGCCGAGCGCCGGGGTCAGCAGCGAGAAGAGATGCGCGATCAGCCCGATCTGGGCGAAGAGCCCGAGCGAGGTCGCCAGCGCCAGGCTACGGAAGCGGCGATTGCCCAGCAGCCGGACCGGTGGCGCGGCGGATGATGGCGGCGGCGGGGCACCGGCCGGCGCCGCCTCGCCATCCGGATACAGGCCCTGGGCCGCCGGGCCGTGGCGGAAGTAGCGGCCGGCCAGCAGCCAGAGCGTGCCGACCATCGCCAGCCCGACCAGCCCGGCCGCGCCGGTGAAGCCCACGCCGGCGATCAACGCGACCCAGAGCGGGGAGAAGACGACGCCGCCGACGCTGGCGCCGTTGTAGGCCAGGGAGAGCGCCGCCGGCCGCCGCCGGATGAACCAGGGCGAGACGATCGCATTGATCGCCGCCGCGCCGGTCGCCGCCCAGCCGGCGCCGCTGACCAGG
>JAQGIA010000593.1 GCA_028291445.1 Belnapia sp. | reverse complement strand
GGATGGCGAATTCGGCCGCTCCCACCTGTTCTGGGCCAATCCCTGCGGCCTTTCCCGCGCCGAAATCCGCGCCCGGCTGCTGCTGCCGCGCCGTGCCACCCGCATCGTCTGCGTCGATGGCGGCGAGACCGCCCCCTTGGCGGAGCAACTCGCCACCATCCTGGCCGGCATCGGCTGCACCGATGTCGCCGTGCTCGAAGGCGGCACCAAGGCCTGGGCGGCGGCCGGCTACGTACTGTTTTCCGGCGTGAACGTGCCGTCCAAGGCCTTCGGGGAATGGGTCGAGCACCACTACCACACCCCCTCCATCGATCCTGGCGAATTGGATGCGATGATCGCGGCGCAGCAGGACATGGTCATCCTCGACAGCCGGCCGATGGAGGAATTCCAGCGGATGTCGATCCCGGGCGCGACCTGCGTCCCGGGCGGCGAATTGGTCTACCGCATCGACGAACTCGCGCCTGATCCCACCACCACGATCGTGGTGAACTGCGCCGGCCGCACCCGCTCCATCATGGGTGCCGAGAGCCTGCGCAGCGCCGGCATTCCCAACAAGGTCGTGGCATTGCGCAACGGCACCATGGGCTGGGAACTGGCCGGCTTCGCCTGCGAGACCGGCAAGACCGCCAGTTATCCCCGCGGCATCCCGCAGGCGTTGCCGGCCGCGCTCGCCCGCGCCAGCGCCTTCGCGGAGAATTGGGGCGTGCGGATCATCGACCGCGCCGGCTTCGCCGCGCTGCTGGCCGATACCGGCCGCACCACCCATGTGCTCGATGTGCGGGATCCCGCCGAATATGCCGCCGGGCATCTGGCCGGCAGCCGCAGCGCCCCCGGCGGCCAGCTCGTCCAGGGCACCGATACCTGGGTCGCCGTGCGGGGCGCCCGCATCGTGCTGGTGGACGATACCGGGGTGCGCGCCCGGATGACCGGCGGCTGGCTCCGCCAGCTCGGCCAGTGGGAAGTTTATGTACTGACCGATGGCCTCGCCGGACGCCTTGAGGAAGGCTTCCCGACGCCCGAATGCCCCGAGGCCGACGCCATCCGCCCGGTCACCGTCAGCCCCGCCGAGCTTGCGGCGCTGCTGGCCGAGGGCGCGGCGCAGGTGGTGCAGCTCTCCCGCTCCACCGACTTCCGGGATGGCCATATCCCCGGCGCGCTATGGGGCGTCCGCAGCCGGCTGGCGAAGCTGGCGCCGCAGCTCACCGGGGATCGCATGGTGGTGGTCGCCGGCCCGGATGCCGCCATCGCCCGGCTCGCCATCCCCGAATTGCAGGCCCTGGTTCCCGCCCCGGTGCGGCTGCTGGCCGGTGGCCTCGCCGCTTGGCAGGCCGCCGGCCTGCCGCTGGCGCGGGATCGCCGCAATCCGCCGGATGCCGATTGCATCGATGCCTATCTCCGCCCCTATGATCGCAACGACGGGGTGGAGGCGGCGATGCAGGAATACCTCTCCTGGGAGATCGACCTGGTGCATGAGGTGGCACGCGACGGCGACGCCCGCTTCGGCGCGCGGTGACCCCAGGCAGCGCGGCCACGGTCGCCACCGCCTGGCTCGCCCGGCTCGGCGGCGGCCTGCTGGACGCCGTGCTGCCACCGCATTGCCTGACCTGCGAGGCGGAGGTGGACCGCCAGGGCGCGCTCTGCGCCGCCTGCTTCGGCCAGCTCTCCTTCGTCACCGCGCCGATGTGCGCCCGCTGCGGCGTGCCCTTCCCGCATGACGGCACCGGCCAGCCCTCGGCCGAGGGTGGATTGTGCCCACGGTGCCATGCCCAACCGCCGCCCTATGCCATGGCGCGGGCGGCGCTGCGCTACGATGCCGGGTCGCAGCGGCTGATCCTGCCCTTCAAGCACGGCGACCGCACCGAACTGGCCGGCCCCCTGGCGCGGCACATGGCCCGCGCCGGCGCCGCGCTGCTGTCGCGCGCGGATGTGCTGGCCCCGGTGCCGCTGCATTGGCTCCGGCTGCTGTCCCGCCGCTACAACCAGGCGGCGCTGCTCTCGGGGCGGCTGGCCCGCATCGCCGGCAAACCGCATGTGCCGGATCTGCTCCGCCGCACCCGGCGCACGCCACCGCTCGGCGACATGGGCGCCGCCGAGCGCGCAGCCACCCTGGCCGATGCCTTCAGCCTGTCGCGCCGCGCCGCCGCCCGCATCGCCGGCCGCCGGGTGCTGCTGGTGGATGACGTGATGACCTCCGGCGCCACGGCGGAAGCCTGCGCCCGGCTGCTGCTGGCCGGTGGTGCCGCGGCGGTGGAGGTGCTGGCGGCCGCCCGCGTGCCGGACCCACGGCTGGAATCGCCGCGCTGATACGCCGAATAACGCACAACGTAGGATAGTATTTATGACGGAAACTTGCGAAATTCGCCATATTAGGTAGTTTTATTGCCGGATGAATGGCCATGCCACGGCCGGAACGGGCGGCCTCGCTCCAGCAGGAAACCCGCCGCATGACCGCCCGCGGCCTTAACCTCAATCTCTTCATCTATGCGGATGGCCACCATGAAGCCGCCTTCGCCGATGAGGTGATGCCGATCCTGCGCCGCCGTGGCCTGTTCCGCACGGCCTACGAGGGCACGATGCTGCACGACCACTGTGGGCTGCCACGGCCGGAAAGCGGCTTCGCCCTGGCGCAGCGGCAGAGCAGCGCTGCCTAATACTACAGTTGAGTTTCCTGGGATGCTTCCCATCTCTCTCGCCAATCTCTTGGCGGGGTGGATATGGCAGCAGAATCGACGAGCGTTCTCGTTTGGCGGGATGAACTGACGGCGTTGCAGG
>JAQGIA010000591.1 GCA_028291445.1 Belnapia sp. | reverse complement strand
GCGTGGCGACCGGGGCCAAGGGCCGCTCCTGGCTGTTCTTCGGCGACCAGCGCAGCGCCACGGACTTCCTGTTCGGCGACGAGCTGCTCGGCTGGCAGCAGCAGGGCACGCTGAGCAGGCTCTCGCTCGTCTGGTCGCGCGACGGGGCGAAGAAGGTCTATGTCCAGGACCAGATGCGCGAGGAGGCCGGCGACCTCTGGCGCTGGCTGCAGGATGGGGCGCATTTCTACGTCTGCGGCGATGCCTCCCGCATGGCCAAGGACGTGGATGCCGCGCTGCGCGCCATCGCCATGCAGCAGGGCGGGATGAACGCCGACCAGGCGCGCGACTGGATCGTCGCCCTGGCCCGCCAGCACCGCTACCAGCGGGACGTCTATTGATGGCCGAGATCCGCAGCACCTGCCCCTATTGCGGCGTCGGCTGCGGCGTGCTGGTCGCACCCGATGGCGCGGTGCGCGGCGACCCGGAACACCCCGCCAACCACGGCAGGCTGTGCAGCAAGGGCACCGCGCTGGGCGAAACCCTGGACCAGCCCGGCCGCCTGCTGCACCCCGAGGTGGATGGCAAGCGGGCCAGCTGGGATGCCGCGCTGGATGCCGTCGCCGAGGGCTTCCGCAGTGCGCTGGCGGAGCATGGCCCGGCCGGCGTCGCGCTCTATGTCAGCGGGCAGTTGCTGACCGAGGATTACTTCGCCGCCAATAAATTCGCCAAGGGCTTCCTCGGCACCGGCAATATCGACAGCAATTCCCGGCTCTGCATGGCCAGCGCGGTCGCCGGCCACAAGCGGGCCTTCGGCGAGGATATCGTGCCCGGGATCTATCAGGATCTCGAACTGGCCGATCTGGTGGTGCTGGTCGGCAGCAACCTCGCCTGGTGCCACCCGGTGCTGTTCCAGCGCTTGCAGGCGGCGCGCGCGACACGGCCCGGGATGCGCCTGGTGGTCATCGACCCGCGCCGCACCGCCACCTGCGAGGGCGCCGACCTGCATCTCCCGCTGGCGCCCGGCAGCGATTTGGCGCTGTTCACCGGCCTGCTGGCGCATCTGCATGCCGCCGGCCATCGCAGCACGGCGCCGGGGCTGGCGGCGGCGCTGGCCGCAACGGGCGGTGGCGAGACCGGGCTCGACCCCGCCCTGCTCGCCCGTTTCCACACCTGGTTCGCCGCCACGCCACGGACCGTGACGCTATTCAGCCAGGGCACCAACCAATCCTCCAGCGGCACCGACAAGGCCAATGCCATCATCAACTGCCACCTGCTGACCGGCAGCATCGGCCAGCCCGGCGCCGGGCCCTTCAGCGTCACCGGCCAGCCCAATGCCATGGGTGGCCGCGAGGTCGGCGCGCTGGCCACCACCCTGGCCGGCCACCTGGACTGGGACAACCCGGAGGAGGTCGCGGCGCTGCGCGACTTCTGGCAGGCGCCCGGCCTCGCCAGCGGCCCCGGCCTCAAGGCGGTCGAGCTGTTCCGTGCCGCGGGCGAGGGCCGCATCGGCGCGCTCTGGATCATGGCCACCAACCCCGCCGTCTCGCTGCCGGATTCGAATGCCGTGCGCGCCGCCCTGCGCCGGGTCCCCTGCCTGGTCGCCGCGGATTGCACCCGGCAATCGGATACCGTCGATCTCGCCCGCATCCGACTGCCGGCGCTCGGCTGGGGCGAGAAGGACGGCACCGTCACCAATTCGGAACGGGTCATCAGCCGGCAACGCGGCTTTCGCCAAGCCCCCGGCGAAGCCAGGCCGGATTGGTGGATGGTCGCCGAGGTCGCGTCCCGGCTGGGCTGGGGCAGCGCCTTCGCCTGGGACGGGCCGGCGGCGATCTTCCGCGAGCATGCCGCCGTCACCGGCCTGGCCCGCCCCGCCGCGCGGGTCTTCGATATCACCGGCCTCGCCGGGCTGACCGATGCGGAATACCACGCCATGCCGCCGACCCGCTGGCCGGTGGCACGGCCAGGCGATATCGCCGGCCGGCTCGCCCCCGCGGCACGCTTCGTCGCCACGCCCTTCGTGCCCCCGGCCAATGCGGTCACCGAAGCCTTCCCGCTGCGGCTGCTGACCGGCCGGCTGCGCGACCAGTGGCACACCATGACCCGCACCGGCCCGGTACCGCGGTTGATGGCCCATTCGCCCGAGCCGGTCGCGGCGATCCATCCGGCGGATGCGGTGGGCTTGGCCGATGGCAGCCTGGTCCGGGTCGAAAGTGCCTGGGGCCATGCGGTGCTGCGGCTGCGGCATGATCCGGGAATGGGCCGCGACAGCGTCTTCGTGCCGATGCACTGGACCGACCGTTTCGCCCCCGCCGCCCGGATCAATGTCGCGGTCAATCCGGCGGTCGATCCGCACAGCGGCCAGCCGGAACTCAAGCACACCCCGGTCCGGGTGCTGCCGGCGCCGATGGGCTGGCACGGCTTCGTCCTGGCCCGCCAGTCGCTCGGGGCGAAACTGGCGGATTGGACCGCGCTGCTGCCGGCGGCCGGCGGCGTCTGGCGGCATGAGCTGGCCGGCCAGGACGGCGTGGCGGAATCCTTCGCCCGGCTGCGCGGCCTGGTGGAGGAACCGGGCTGCGCCTGGGTGCTGCTGGAAGACCCCGCCGCCGGGCTGCATCGCGCCGCGCTGCTACGGGATGGCCGGCTGCTCGCCTGCGTCTTCCTCGGACCGGACCCGGCGCTGCCGCCGCGCGATTGGCTCGTCGGCCTCTTCGCCGAGCCCAGCATCGGCAGCACTGCCCGCCGCGCCCTGCTGGCCGGCGCCCCGGCGGATGGCCCGGCGCCCTCGCCCACCATCTGCGTCTGCCATGGCATCGCCGCCGCCGGCATCTGCGCCGCCATCGCTGGCGGTGCCGATACCCTCGCCCGGATCGGCGAGGCGACCCGGGCCGGCACCGGCTGCGGGTCCTGCAAGCCGGAGATCGCCACCCTACTTGTAGCGGCAAGGATCCCGGAACCCGCCTGATGCAGCATTTCCCAGTTTTCCTCGACCTCCAGGACCGCAGGGTGCTGGTGCTGGGCCATGGCGAGGTGGCGGAGCGCAAGGCGGCGCTGGTCCGCCAGGCCGGCGCCGTGGTGCGTTTCGCCGATAGCTTCGCCGAGGGGCTGCTGGAGGGCTGCGTCTTCGCCATCGGGGCCGATGCCCCGGAGGTCGAGTTGCAGGCCCTGGCCATGGCCTGCCGCGCCCGGGGCATCCCGGTCAACGTGGTCGACCGCCCGGCGCTCTGCACCGCGCTGATGCCGGCCATCGTCGATCGCGCGCCGGTCACCATCGCCATCTCGACCGGCGGCGCGGCGCCGGTGCTGGCCCGGATGATCCGGCAGAAGATCGAGGCGGTGCTGCCGCCCGGCCTGGGCCGTGTGGCAGCCCTGGCGGAGCGCTTCAAGGCCGCGGTGCGGCGCCGCCTGCCCGATCTCGCCGCGCGCCGCCGCTTCCTCGATGCCGCGCTCGGCGGCCCGCCCGCCGAGCTGGCCCTGGCGGGGCGGGAGACCGAGGCCGATGCCGCCTTCGCCGCCGCGCTGGAGGCCTCCGAGACCACGCCGCCCGGTGTCGTGCATCTGGTCGGCGCCGGTCCGGGGGCGGCCGATCTGCTCACCCTGCGGGCGTTGCGGCTGCTGGGCGAGGCGGATGTCATCGTGCATGACCGGCTCGGCACCGAGGCGGTGCTGGAGATGGCCCGGCGCGATGCCGAGCGCATCTTCGTCGGCAAGGCCCGCGCCAACCACTGCGTCCCGCAGGCGGATATCAACACGCTGCTGATCCGCCTGGCGCGAGAGGGCAAGCGGGTGGTGCGGCTGAAGGGTGGCGATCCCTTGATATTCGGCCGCGGCGGCGAAGAGGCCGAGGCGCTGGCCGAGGCCGGCATCGCCTGCGAGGTGGTGCCCGGCGTGACCGCGGCGCTCGCCTGCGCCGCCGGCGCCGGGATCCCGCTGACGCATCGGGATTGCGCCCGCGCCGTCACCTTCGTGACCGGCCACCGGCGCGATGGCGGCGTCGACGTGGTCGGACTGGTGCGGCCGGGCCAGACCCTGGCGATCTACATGGGCATCGCCACCCTCGGGCCGCTGCGGGATGCGCTGGTGGCGGAAGGCCTGGACCCCGCCACCCCGGCCGCGGTGGTGGAGCGCGGCGGGACCGACCGGCAGCGGGTGCTGCGCGGCACGCTGGCGAGCATTACCGCCGAGGCCCCGGCCTGGGTGACCGGCGGCCCGGCGCTGCTGCTGGTGGGTGCGGTGGTCGGCCGTGGTGCCCGGGCCTGGGCCGCCGCCGCTTAGGCCGGCAGCACCCGCTCCAGCGGCAGACCGCGGCAGTCCATCTCGTATTCCAGGTCCACCACCGGCGGGCGGCAATGCTGCCAGGTGATGCCATGGCGAGCGGCGCCGCGGCCGACCAATTCCTCCCCGAGGAAGGGGTGGATGTCGTGCACGGTATAGACCTGCACGGCGGTGGTCTGCGCCCAGCCGGCGCCGAGCGCGGCCATGCGCCGTTCCATCTCGCCCAGCACGTACTGGGCCTTGGTGCGGATGCCGGCAGGAGTCAGGTCGCGGAAAGCGATGGTATTCTCGGCATAGGTACCCTTCCCCTCCACGCTCTCGCCG
>JAQGIA010000583.1 GCA_028291445.1 Belnapia sp. | reverse complement strand
GTTCGTGCTGCTGGTGCTGGGCAGCATCGCCCGCTTCTGCGGCTTCTCAATCATCCGCTTCGTACTCTATATCCGCGAGGAATTGCTGATCGTCCTCGGCACGTCCTCCAGCGAAAGCGTGTTGCCGCAGCTGATGCGGAAGCTCCAGCGGCTTGGCTGCTCGCCCAACGTGGTGGGGCTGACCGTGCCGCTGGGCTATAGCTTCAACCTCGACGGCACCAATATCTACATGACGCTGTCGACGCTGTTCCTTGCCTATGCGACCAATACGCCGCTGACCTGGGGCCAGGAGCTGACCATCCTGCTGGTCGCCATGCTGACCTCGAAGGGTGCCTCGGGCGTGACCGGCGCCGGCTTCGTGACCCTGGCGGCGACGCTCTCGGTCATCCCCGACATCCCGATCACCGCGTTGGCGGTGCTGGTCGGCATCGACAAATTCATGAGCGAGTGCCGTGCCCTGACCAACCTCATCGGCAATGGCGTCGCCTGCGTGGCAATCAGCCGTTGGGAAAGGGAGCTGGATACGCCCCGGTTGCAGGCCGAGCTGGCGCGCGGGCCGGACAGCCTGGCGCCGGAGGATGCCGTACCGGCGCGGTAGTACGACTGTGTCAAGTGCCTGTGTTTCCTTACACACATGGCATGACGAAGGAGAGCAAAGAGGCAAAGGGGCTGTGGGCCGGCGAGGACCCTCATGGAGGCCACCACCAAGGCCTTCCACGACCCCGAACTCGACGCTCCCAGGGCCCACGTCCTGACCTTCGTCCTGGCCTGCAACTTCGCCAGGCACCTCAAGGCGTTGCCATGGCAAACACCCTATCAGGCCATCTGCGACGCCTGGACCCAAGCATCCGTCAGGCTTCAAAATCAACCCGCACCACCTCATCCCGGGACCGCATACCATAGGCTTCACGAAAAACCAGGGAGGCGAAATCGATGCCAGCCACCACCCGCCGCAGGCTGTTTGCGGCGCCGGCCCTGCTGCCGGGCCTGGCCCGGGCCCAAGGCCCTGCTGCCGAAGCCTTTCCCAGCCGGCCGTTGACCTGGGTGGTGCCCTTCGCCCCGGGTGGCATCACCGATACCTCCTCCCGCGTGGTGGCGCAGCGGCTGGGGCAGATCCTCGGGCAATCCGTGGTGGTGGAGAACCGGCCGGGGGCGGGCGGGACCATCGGCGCGGAGGCGGTCGCCCGGGCGCCGGCGGATGGGCATACGCTGCTCTATGGCAGTCAAGGACCGATGGCGGCGGCCCCGGCGCTGTATCCGGCGCTGCGCTACGACCCGCTGCGGGACTTCGCCCCGGTGCAGGCGCTGGGCGCCTCGCCCAACCTCATCATCTGTGCCCCGGGCAAGCCCTGGGACAGCCTGGCGGCGCTGGTCGCGGCGGCAAGGGCGCGGCCGGAGGGGCTGACCTACGGCTCGACCGGCATCGGCACCGCGCCGCATCTGGCGGCCGAATTGCTGCAGCAGGTCGCCGGCATCCGGCTGGTCCACGCGCCTTATGCCAACGGCGCCCAGGCGATGAACGATGCCATCGGCGGCCGGTTGGACGTGTTCTGGGACTATCCGCTGACCAGCATCCCGCATCTGCGGGACGGCCGGCTGCGGGCGCTGGCGGTGACCGACCACCAGCGGGTGGCGCTGGCGCCGGAGGTGCCGACGGTGGCCGAGGCAGGCATGCCCGGCGCCGAGATGGTCGCCTGGGCCGGGATCTTCGTGCCGGTGCGGACGCCGGCGCCGGTGGTGGCGCGGCTGGAGGCGGCGATGCGGCTGGCGCTGGCCGATGCCCGGGTGCGGGAGTTCTTCGACGGCACGGCGACGCTGCTCTGGCCGGAGATGGGCGCGGTGCAGTTCGAAGCTTTCCTCCGCGCCGAGGTGCCGCGGATCGGCGGGTTGATCGCCCGCGCCGGCGCCCGGCCGGGCTAACCCGGCTTGCCGCGCCGCCGCCGCCGGATTACAGCCGCCGGCAGCAGGGGATCAGGCGCATGAGCGGCACCAACCAGCGGATCGACGGCAAGCGGCTGTGGGACAGCCTCATGGCCATGGCCGAGATCGGCGCCACGCCGAAGGGCGGGGTGAAGCGGCTGACCCTGACCGAGGTCGACCAGCGCGGCCGCCAGCGTTTTTCCGCGTGGTGCGAGGCGCTGGGGCTGACGGTGCGGGTCGACGCCATCGGCAATATGTTCGCCCGCCGCGAGGGCCGCGACCCGCAGCGGCTGCCGGTGCTGCTCGGCAGCCATCTCGACAGCCAGCCCTCGGGCGGCAAATTCGATGGCGCGCTGGGCGTCATCGCCGGGCTGGAAGTCATGCGGAGCCTGAACGACCTCGGCATCGTCACCGAGGCGCCGATCGAGCTGGTGAACTGGACCGACGAGGAAGGCAGCCGCTTCGGCCATTCGCTGATGGGCAGCGGCGCCTGGGCCGGGATCTATCCGCTCGACAAGGTATATTCGTTGAAGGACGTCGATGGCGTCACGGTCGAGGCGGCGCTGACCGCCATCGGCTACAAGGGCGAGGTCCCGGCCAGGCCATTCCCGGCGGATGCCTATTTCGAGTTGCATATCGAGCAGGGGCCGATCCTGGAACGCGAGGCGAAGCAGATCGGTATCGTCACCGGGGCGCAGGCGCAGGTCTGGTACGATGCGGTGGTGACCGGCCAGGATGCCCATGCCGGGACCACCCCGCCTTCCGCGCGGAAGGATGCGCTGGTCTGCGCGGCGCGGATCATCGACCTGGTGGACCGGATGATGCGGGCCCGCGGCGAGGATGGGCGTGGCACGGTCGGCCAGCTCCACGTCGCTCCGAACAGCCGCAACGTGGTCCCTGGCGAGGTGCGGTTCAGCGTCGAGTTCCGCCATCCCGATACCGCCGAGATCGAGCGGCTGGCGGCGCAATTCCCGCGCGAGGCCGGCTTCATCGCCCGCGATTGCGGCACGCCGCTGGCCCTGACCGAGCTGTTCCGGCTGCCGGCGCAGCCCTTCGATGCAGGCTGCGTGGATTTGGTGCGGCAGGCTGCGGCGCGGCTCGGGCTGCCGGCGCGGGAGATCGTCAGCGGGGCCGGGCATGATTCGGTCTATGTGGCGCGCAGCGTGCCGACGGCGATGATCTTC
>JAQGIA010000573.1 GCA_028291445.1 Belnapia sp. | reverse complement strand
TGCTCGATGCCGCCATCGGCCAGGCGCCAGTTACCGGGGAGGATGGCACGGAGCCGTTCTGCCTGAACCTCGAAGGCTTCAAGCTGGTGAACGACCTGCTCGGCCATCATGGCGGCGACCGGCTGTTGCCGCAGGTCGCCCACCGGCTGCTTTCCTTGGTCGGGCCCGACGACATGGTGGCGTGGCTGAGCGGCGATGAATCCGCCATTCTGCAGCGGGACGTGCGGCAACCCGCGGCGGCCGAGGCGCTGGCCCGCCGGCTGGTGAGGCTTCTCGCCGAGCCCTTCGGGATCGACGGGCAGGAGGTCTCAACCGGCGCCAGCGGGCGCCATCGTCGATGCCATGCTGGGCTCGGCGGGCGGCTTCCGCCTCGACGTTACCGCCGAGGGCGTGGAGACCGAGGAGCAGCTCGCGCTGCGGCGCGACAAGGGCTATCTGCTGGGCCGGCCCATGGACTATGGCGCGACCATCCGGCAGGTGGCTTGAGCCGGACCCCGGCTCAAACCCCCAATTCTAAAATTTCCGGGCGGCACAACCAGACGGACCAAGGGGTTGGCCTGTGCCGGTCCGCCCGGAAATAAGTTGGTTTGAGGCGGATTGAGCCGGTTCAGGCGTTCCGCAGCGCCACGGTGAAGGGCGCCTCGGTCTTCGCCGTGATCTCCTCCAGCGTCACCTCGGGCGCCAGTTCCAGCAGCGTCACCGCCGTCTCGCCGCGCCGTGCCAGCGCGAAGACGCCGAGCTCGGTGATGACCATGTCGACCACCCGCGCCCCGGTCAGCGGCAGGCTGCATTGCTTCAGCAGCTTGGGCTTGCCGCCGGCGGTATGCTCCATCAGCACCACCACCTTCTTGACGCCGGCGACCAGGTCCATGGCGCCGCCCATGCCCTTCACCATCTTCCCCGGGATCATCCAATTGGCCAGGTCGCCATTCGCCGCGACCTGCAGGGCGCCGAGGATCGACAGGTCGATATGCCCGCCGCGGATCATCGCGAAGCTGTCGGCGCTGCTGAAGTAGCTGCTGGTCGGCAGCGCGGTGATGGTCTGCTTGCCGGCATTGATCAGGTCGGCATCCTCATCCCCCTCATAGGGGAAGGGGCCGAGACCGAGCATGCCGTTCTCACTTTGCAGCTGCACGTTGACGTTGCTGGGGACGTGGTTCGCCACCAGGGTCGGGATGCCGATCCCGAGGTTCACGTAGAAGCCGTCCTCGAGTTCGCCGGCCGCGCGGGCGGCCATCTGGTCACGGGTCCAGGCCATCGTTCTATCCTTCCTCAGGCCATCACGCGCTTGCGGACGGTGCGCTGCTCGATCCGCTTCTCGAAACCCGGTCCCACCTCGACCAGCCGCTTCACGAAGATGCCGGGGGTGACGATATGCTCGGGGTCCAGGTCGCCGGGCTGCACCAGATGCTCGACCTGCGCCACGGTCATCCGCGCCGCGGTGGCCATCATCGGGTTGAAGTTCCGCGCGGTGCGGCGATAGACGAGGTTGCCTTCCTCGTCGCCCTTCCAGGCATGGATGATGGCAAGGTCGGCGACGATGCCGCGTTCCTGCACATAGGTCTCGCCGTCGAATTCCGCGGTGGGCTTGCCTTCGGCGACCGCGGTGCCGACGCCGGTCTTGGTATAGAAGGCCGGGATGCCGGCGCCGCCGGCGCGGATACGCTCGGCGAGCGTCCCCTGCGGATTGAACTCGATCTCCAATTCGCCGGCCAGGAATTGCCGGGCGAAGGTGGCGTTCTCGCCGACGTAGCTGCTGATCATCTTGCGGACCTGCCGGGTCTGCAGCAGCAGCCCGAGCCCGGCATCGTCGATGCCGGCATTGTTGGAGACGATGGTGAGGTCCTTGACGCCGCTTTCGCGGATCGCCTCGATCAGCAGGGACGGAATGCCGCAGAGGCCGAAGCCGCCGGACATGATCATCATCCCGTCCCGCAGCACGCCGGCCAGGGCTGCCTTCGCGTCCGGATACGTCTTCCTCATGGCCCGATGGCTCCCTGCCAGATGGCGCTGATGCGCTGGCGCCACCGCATCAGCGCCACCGGGGCAACCTAATCGGCTGCATGGCCGGGCGGAAGGCCCAGGGTGCGGGCCCGGGGTGCGGGGCCAGGGTGAGGCATGGAATAAGCTGAGGGAATAATGCCGGGAAGGGATTGCGCACCCTGCGGCGGGCGGCTATATCGCCGCTCCCTGCTGGGGGGCCATAGCTCAGTTGGGAGAGCGCTTGAATGGCATTCAAGAGGTCGTCGGTTCGATTCCGTCTGGCTCCACCAAGAATTTCAAGGGCTTAGCTGCTTAGGCAGCTAGGCCCTTTTTCTTTGTGTCAGCGCCATGTCAGCGGGTGAAGGCAAATCCTAGGGCGCGGTCGAGCGGACAGAGCGGGCCGAGCATGTGGATAAATGGCGCAAGCTGACGCTGGAGAAGAGGTTTTGCGTCAGCCTGATGCAAATCCCCAGGGCGGGCGACCCGAGAGCGGGCGTAGGGCGGCCGCGCGTGAGATTGGCGTCAGTGAGGCGGGCGCCCGCCGCGCCGAGAAAATCGCCACGTTGCCCGAAGAGGACAAACCCCCAGGGAGGGCGTTTCGCCCTCCCTGCCTGCTTACCTTTTTGGGTGAACGGGTCCGCTAAGGGGTCCGATACTGTCGGGCCTCAACTGCGGGCATCAGGCCCATGGGTGGCATAGCGCGCCACCATGGCGCGATATCAGCTTCCGAATGAC
>JAQGIA010000561.1 GCA_028291445.1 Belnapia sp. | reverse complement strand
CCGCCACGCCCGCAGCCGCCCAGCTTGGCCCCGACCCTGGCCCAGCCCGCACCTGCCCCGGCACCAGCGGCAGTCCCGGTCGCTGCCGCTACCGTCGCCGCCGCCCCTTCGCCCAGCTACACCGCCCTGCTGCTGCGGGCGCTGGAGAAGCACCGGCGCTACCCGGAGGATGCCCGCTGGCGCCGTGCCCAGGGCATCGCGCTGCTGCGCTTCCGCATGACCCGCGACGGCACCGTGGTCGGCTACCGGATCGAGCGCAGCGCCGGCGACGCTTCGCTCGACCAGGCGGTGCAGACCATGATCCAGAATGCTTCCCCATTGCCGGCGCCACCTGACGACCTGCCTGGCAACCCGGTGGAGCTGACGGTGCCGGTTCGCTTCACCTTGCGGTGATCACCATCGTGAATGACGGCGGCGTCATGAATTCAACCCTGACGGTGGCAGCGAATTCACCGGCCGGCGGTGTTCCCGGATAGGCGACCCCGGCCAATCTGCCGCGTTGATGGCCACAGGTTTGGCGCAGCAGAAGGTTCGGTATCACCATGGCGTATGGCAGTGCCCGCAACGGCTCCGTGATCAAGGTCGACCGGCAAGTCCCCGATGCCGGGCGGCCGGTCGAGGCGGTCGATGACGCGGCGCGCGACATCATGCCGGCGATCGACGCGCTGCGCGCCGTGGGTGCCGACCTGGACCGCGACAATCTGGATGCGGCCTGGGTCGATCTCGACAATGCCGAGTTGGAGCTGCGCTGCCAGGAAAGCCACGCGATGGTGCCGCAGCCTGCCCTCGGCAAAGCGCTGGGCGCGGTCGAGCGGGCCCGGGAGAACATGGCCCAGGCCGAGGTCGCCCAGGCTTCCGCCGACATCGACCAGGCCATCCTGATGCTGCGCCGCCCCTGATGCGGCAGGGCGCTTTCAAGTCAGGCGTGGACACCTGACTTGAAAGCGCCCTAACCGCCGACCGGCCCGCCTCCCACCCGTGCCAGCCCCGCCAGCACGCTGCGCGGCGGCACTCCGGCCAGGAATTCCGGCCAGCGCGTACCCGGCCGGTCGAAGCTTGCCCCCGGTTCCGCCCCGGGGTGACGGATGGCGGTGAACAGCGCCTCGCCATCCGGGGTGAAGGCCGCCCCGCCGATCGAGCCGCCGCGCGGCGCCCCATAGATCGGCAGCGGCACGCCGCGTGCCGGCCCGGCCAGGTCGCAGACATACAGTCCTTCCGCCTGGACGCCGATCCGGCCGCCGCGATCGGTGCCAATCCAGGCCCGGCCGCGCCCATCCACGGTGACGGTATCCGGATTCTCCGGCCAGGCGCTGCCGGCCGGCAGGCCCTGCCCGCCATACCGCGCCTGCGGGCTGCGCGGATCGCCGGCGGCGAACAGCAGCCGGACCGAGGCACTATCGGCCGCGTCATCGCCACCGGCAGCGGAGAATTCGAGCACATGCCCGGCCGGCCGCGCCTGGCTGCCGTGGCAGGCCAGCAGCAGCCGTGGCCCATTGGGGTCAAGCCCCAGTCCCGAGGGCGTGTCCAGCGGGCTGCCGCCGGCCTGCTGCGCCGCCGCCTGGGGCGCGGCCTCGGCGCCGGGTGGCAAGGCCAGCCAGATGGCCCGGTCGCCCTCCAGACGGGCGACGAACAGCCGGCCCTCCCCGAGCCCCGCCTCGGCGGTGGCCGGGCCGGCGGAAACGAAACGGAACAGGAAGCCACCCACCCGGCGGTCGGTCATATAGACCACCGCCCGGCCGTCCCGCCCCAGCGCCGCCGCCACGTCGCCATGCGCGAAGCGGCCCAGCGCCCGGCGCTTCACCGGCACGGCCTGCGGGTCGAAGGGGTTCAGCTCGGCGACATAGCCGAAGCCGCTGCCATCGGCGAAGGCCGGGTCGAGCCCGGCCAGCCGGCCCTGCCAGAAGGCCGGATCGCCCTCCGCCAGCAGCAGCGTGCCCCAGGGGGTGACGCAGCCGCCGGCCAGGCCGAGCAATCCGCGCACCGCCCCGCTGCCGCCGCCCGCACCCGAGATGCGGCACAGGGTCGAGCCGCCCAGCCGCCGGCTCTGGTAGCCGCCATCGACCACCACCCAGCGGCTGCCCTGCTTCTCGATGTTCAGCAGCGAGGCGCCCTGCATCGCCACCGCCGCCGCCGGCTGGTCCGCCCCGCCCGGAAAGGCCATGCGCGGCTCGACGGTCGGATGCAGCACGGCGAGGATCGCCCGCGCCACCCCATCCGCCGCCGGCTGCTGCGGCACGGCGATCCCGGCCACCCGGGCATCCCAGCCGAATTGCCCGGCGACACCATCCGGATCCGGCGTGCGCGGCGTCCAGCGCGGCGCATCGAAGGTGACGCGGTCGCCCCAGCGCACCAGCACGTCGCGCCGGTAGCCCCGGGCCAGGGTGTCATCCTGCTTCACCGGCAGGGCGAGCGGCTCCAGCGCGTTGCGATGGATCGGGCCAGCGCCCTGCCCTGGATCGAAGGCCTGCCCCAGCGCCGGGCTGGCCAAGCCGGCGGCGCCGGCGGCCAGCAGCGTGCGGCGACGGATCATGCAGGGTCGGTCCATGGCGCGGTGATCTTCGGCAGCGCATGCACCGTCACCGGCGGCAGCGCGCCCTCCCAGCGCTCGATCTGCACCAGGCAGGATTGCGCGGAGGGCCCCTGGCCGAGACGGGAGGTGCCGATATCGGCGGTCAGCACGTTCGGGTTGCCATGCACGCAGAGCGTATCCGGCTCGCCCGGCACCAGCGGGTCGTACCAGGCCCCGGTCGCCATCGCCACCACGCCCGGCAGCAGGCCCGGCTTCAGCCGCACCCCGCCCAGGCAGGCGCCGCGCGCATTGAAGACGCGGATGATGTCGCCGTCGGCGAGGCCGCGCGCCGCGGCATCGGCCGGGTTCATGTTCACCGGCTCGCGCCCCTGGATCTTGTCGGCGGCCGCCACCCGGCCGGGATCGAGCTGGCCATGCAGCCGGGTCGCCGGCTGGAAGGACAGCAGGTGCAGCGGATACTCGGCCGCGGCCGTGGCGCCGAGCCATTCGCGCGGCGCGATCCACACCGGATGGCCGGGGCAGTCATCGTAGCCGAAGCTGGCGATGGTCTCGGAGAACAGCTCGACCTTGCCGGAGGGCGTATTCAGCGGCTCGTTCCCGGGATCGGCGGCGAATTTGGCGAATTGGGTATATTCCTCGCCCAGCGGGACCGGCGGCACCTCGATATGCCCCTCGGCCCAGAAGCGGTCGAAATCCGGCGCCTGGAAGCCGAGGTTGCCGCAGGCCTGGCGCCAGCGCTCGTATAAATGGCGCAGCCAGGCGCCCTCGTCGCGCTGCTCGGTGAAGCGGTCGCGATAGCCCAGCGCATCGGCCACGTCCGCCAGCATGTCGGCGTCGTTGCGCGCCTGGGCGATCGGCGGGATCGCCTGGTGCATGGCGCGGACGAAGCGGTCCCGGCTGGAGCTGGCGATGTCGTTCCGCTCCAGCGTGGTGGTCGCCGGCAGCACGATATCGGCCTGGCGGGCCAGCGCGGTCCACCAGGGCTCCTGCACCACGATGGTCTCGGCCCGCGCCCAGGCGCGTTGCAGCCGGGGCAGGTCCTGGTGGTGGTGGAAGGGATTGCCGCCGGCCCACCAGATCATGCGGATATCCGGCAGGGTGATGTCGCGGCCGTTGTATTGCAGGATCTGGCCCGGGCGTTCCAGCATCTCGGTCACCCGGGCGACCGGGATGCTCAGCCCGACCGGGTTGCGGATGCTGGGGGAGGACACCGCCGGCAGCTCCCGCCGCGGCGTCCCCATGCCGTTGATGCTGCCATAGCCGAAGGCGACCCCCTGGCCGGGCTTACCGATGCTGCCGAGCATCGCGGCCAGCGCGATCAGCAGCCAATAGGGCTGCTCGCCGTAATCCGCCCGCTGGATCGACCAGGCGGCGGTCAGCATGGTCGGCTTGGCGGCGCATTCCAGCGCCAGCCGGCGGATGGTCGCGGCCGGGATGCCGGTGATCGCCGCCGCCCAGTCCGGCGTCTTCGGCGTGCCATCGGCCTCGCCGGTGATATAGGGCCGCAGCCGGTCCCAGCCGGTGCAATGCGTCGCCAGGAAGCCGCGGTCCTCGAGCCCGCCCTCGACCAGCACCTGCGCCATGGCCAGCAGCAGCGCCGCATCGGTGCCCGGCCGGATCGGCACCCATTCGGCCTCGAGCTCGGCCTCGGTGTCGCCGCGGAAGGGCGAGATGTTGACGAAGCGGACGCCGGCGGCGCGGGCGTCGCGCATCAGCACGCCGTAGTCGTGCTTCCCGGCGCCGCCCGAGTTCACCAGCCCGTTCTTCGCCGCCAGCCCGCCGAGGCAGATCATCAGCTTCGCATTGCGCGCGATCGCCTGCCAATC
>JAQGIA010000557.1 GCA_028291445.1 Belnapia sp. | reverse complement strand
AGTTGCGGCGGGGCGGGCAGGGGCCATATCCCACAGCATGGGAAACCGACACCTGCTCGCCGGCTGTTCCGTCCTTTGTGCGGCTCTCGGTCTCACCCTGGCGCCCGCCGCCGCCGGGGCAACGCCGTTGGTGGCCCGCTACGAGGCGACCGCCGGCGGCATGACCATCATGCAATTCGACGCCACCTTCGACCTCGAGGGCCCGAGCTACGCCATCCGCATCCAGAGCCGGATGCGCGGCGTCGCCGCCTGGCTCGCCAGCGGCGAGCAGGTGACCTCGGTCGAGGGCCGCTGGGAGGGCAACCACCCCATCCCCGACCGCTACCGCCAGGAGGGCACCTTCCGCGGCAAGCGCCGGGTGGTCGCCATCGACTATGCCCCCGCCGGCATGCCCCAACTCCGCGCCCTCGAGCCGCCGAACGACGGCGAGCGGGAGCCGGTGCCCGCGGCGCTGCGGCAGGACACCATGGATGGGCTCTCCGCCCTGGCCAAGCTGGTCCGCAGCGTGTCCCGCACCGGCCGCTGCGACACCACCGCCCAGGTCTTCGACGGCCGTCGCCGGTCCAACTACAGTGTCCGCACCGTCAGCCAGGACGTCATGCCGGCCTCGGCGGGCTATGCCGGCCCGGCGCTCCGCTGCGCCTTCGAGAGCCGCATCCTCGCCGGTTTCCGGCTCGACCAGGACCGCGAGGCCGAGGCGAAGATCCCGCACCCCGCCACCGCCTGGCTCGGCCATCCCTGGCCGGGGGCAGGGCCGGTGCCGGTGCTGATCGAGATGCCGACCCGCTGGTTCGGCCCGGTCCGGGCGACGCTGGTCTCGATCGCCTCGGCCGGCTCAGGCCAGGCGGTGGCCCAGGGCGGCGCCCCCGAGGCCGGTCCGCGGCCGGGCCAGCAGGGCCGGTAGCAGTTCGGCCAGCTCCTCCGGCCGTGCCGCCACCGCCGTGGCCCCCTCGGCCATGGCCGGGGTCCCGTAGCCCCAGGCGGCGAAGATGCAGGGCAGGCCCGCCCCGGTACCCGCGAGCACGTCGTTGCGGTGGTCACCGATCATGATGGCCCGGTCGGGGCTGCCCCCGGCCAGCGCCAGCGTCGCCTGCACATGCGCCGGGTCCGGCTTGCGGGTGGAGAAGCTGTCGCCGCCGCCGACCGCGGCGAATCGCCCGGCGAGGCCGAGCGCCCCGAGCAGCGCCGCGGTCGCCGCCGCCGGCTTGTTGGTGCAGACCGCGAGGCGCCAGCCGGCCGCCTCCAGCGCCTCCAGCATGGCCGCGATACCCGGAAACAGCGCCGTCGCCTCGGCGGCGCGGGCGGTGTAGTCGGCACTGAAGCTGGCCAGGGCGGCCTCGTCGAAGGGCTGGCCACGGGCCGCCAGGGCACGTTCCACCAGCACGCGGACGCCGTCGCCGATCATCGCCACCACCTCCGGCCGGGCGAAGGGGGGCAGGCCCAGGCGTGCCATCAGCCGGTCCAGCGCGGCATGGATATCCGGCGCGCTGTCCACCAGCGTGCCATCCAGGTCGAAGAGGGCCAGGTCGAACAGGGCCAGGTCGAAGGATGTAGGGGGGAGTTCGGCGTGCGGGGGCATGCGCCACCCTGGCCTGCCGAACCGGCTTCGACAATCCGTCAACCCTTGGCCATTACCATCCTGGTTGCAGGAATCAGCGGCGTGGTGCCTCCTGCATGCCATCAGGCCATAGCCGCCGGGTCACATCCGGCAATCCAACTTGAAACCTGCGCCGCGGCCTTGGGGCTTGCTCCCGCCACCCGCCTGCGCCTAACGGAGACGCCATGCCCGCAGCCGCCATCATCCTCGCCGCCGGTCTCGGCACCCGCCTGCGCAGCACCCGGCCCAAGGCGCTGCATCCCATCGCCGGCCGGTCCATGCTGGCCCATCTGATCGCCGCCTGCGAGGCGGTATTCGACCGCATCGTGGTGGTGATCGGGCCGGACATGCCGGGGCTGGAGGCCGCCGCCCGGCCGCATGCGACGGTGGTGCAGGCCGAGCGCCTGGGCACCGGCCATGCCGCCGCCCAGGCCGCCGGGCTGCTGCGCGACTTCGCCGGCGACGTGGCGGTGCTCTATGCCGACAATCCGCTGATCCCCCCCGCCACCCTAGGCCGGCTGCTCGCCCGCCGCGTGGCACAGCCCGATGGGGCCGGCCTGGCGCTGCTGGCGATGCGCCCGGCCGATCCCGGCCGCTACGGCCGCGTCGTCACCGATGCGGCGGGCGATGTGGCACGGGTGGTGGAATGGGCCGATGCGTCCGAGGCGGAGCGCCGCATCGGTCTCTGCAACGCCGGCGTCGTCGCCGCCCCGGCTGGCGACCTGTTCCGCTGGCTGGACGCGGTGCGGCCGGAGAATGCCAAGAGCGAATACTACCTGACCGACATCGTCGCCCTGGCCGTCGCCGACGGCCGCCGGGTGGTCGCCGAGGAAGCCGCCGAGGCCGATCTCGCCGGCGCCAATAGCCGGGCCGAATTGGCGGTGCTGGAGGCGGCGATGCAGGCCCGGCTGCGCGATGCCGCCATGGCCGGCGGCGCCACGCTGGTCGCGCCCGAGACCGTTTTCCTCGCCTGGGACACCGCGATCGGCCAGGACGTGACCATCGGCCCCAACGTCGTCTTCGGCCCCGGCGTCACCATCGAGGATGAGGTCGAGATCCGCGCCTTCAGCCACCTGGAAGGCTGCCTGGTGCGGCGCGGCGCCGTCATCGGTCCCTTCGCCCGGCTGCGGCCCGGCACCGAGGTCGGGCAGGCGGCGCATGTCGGCAATTTCGTCGAGCTGAAGGCGGCCCTGCTCGGGCCGGGCGCCAAGGCCAACCACCTCAGCTACCTCGGCGACGCCACCATCGGCGCCGGGGCCAATATCGGCGCCGGCACCATCACCTGCAATTACGACGGCATCGCCAAGCACCGCACCGAGATCGGCGCCGGCGCCTTCATCGGCAGCGACAGCGCGCTGGTGGCGCCGGTCCGGATCGGCGACCGCGCGCTGATCGCCGCCGGCAGCGTCATCACCGAGGATGTGCCGGATGACGCCATGGGCATCGCCCGCGGCCGGCAGGCCAACAAGCCGGGCCGCGGCGCCAAGCCCGGCCGAGCCGGACAAGCCCCCGACCGCGCCGGACAAGCCCCCGGCCGCGCCGGACAAGCCATGCCCCCGAAGGGAACGACATAGATGTGCGGCATCGTCGGCGTCATCGGCAAGGCGGAGGCGGCACCCCTGCTGCTCGAAGCGCTGCGCCGGCTGGAATACCGCGGCTACGACAGCGCCGGCATCGCCACCCTGGTGAATGGCCAGATCGTCCGGCGCCGGGCCGAGGGCAAGCTCGGCAACCTGGCCGGCGTGCTGGACCGCGACCCGCTGCCCGGCACCACCGGCATCGGCCATACCCGCTGGGCGACGCATGGCGCGCCGACCGAGCGCAATGCCCATCCGCACAGCACCGCCCGCGTCAGCGTGGTGCATAACGGCATCATCGAGAACCACGCCGAGCTGCGGTCCGAGCTGGAAACCAAGGGCGCGGTCTTCGAGACGGAAACCGATACCGAGACCTTCGTTCGCCTGGTGGACGACTTCCTCGCCAATGGCTTGCCGCCGCAGGAGGCTTTCGCCGCGGCGCTGAAGCGGGTGCATGGCGCCTTCGCGCTGGCCGCCATCTTCGCCGGCCATCCACGCCTGCTGCTGGCCGCCCGCCAGGGTGCGCCGTTGGCGATCGGCTATGGCGACGGCGAGATGTTCGTCGGCTCCGACGCGCTGGCGCTGGCCCCGCTGACCCGCCGCATCAGCTATCTCGAGGAAGGCGACTGGGCCGTGGTCGACGGCGAGGGCGCGCAGTTCTTCGATGCCGCGCACCAGCCGGCCGAACGCAGCATCGTCGTCACCGCGGTCTCCGGCGCGGCGGTCGGCAAGGGCAACTACCGCCACTTCATGGAGAAGGAGCTGCACGAGCATCCGGCGGTGCTCGGCGACACGCTGCGCCAGTACCTCGACCCGAAGACGCTGGAGGTGCGGCTGCCGCGGCTGCCCTTCGACCCGGCCAAGATCACCCGGCTGACCATCTCCGCTTGTGGTTCCGCCTTCCTCGCCGGCATGGTCGGGCGCTACTGGATCGAGCAGCTCGCCCGGCTGCCGGTCGATGCCGATGTCGCCAGCGAATTCCGCTACCGCAACCCGCCGCTGGCCGAGGGCGGTGCCGCCATCCTCATCAGCCAGTCGGGCGAGACCGCCGACAACATGGCGGCGCTGCGGCTGCTGAAGGAGGCGGGGCAGAAGGTGCTGTCGGTGGTCAACGTGCCGGAATCCTCGATGGCGCGGGAAAGCCATGGCGCGCTGCTGACCGTCGCCGGGCCGGAGATCGGCGTCGCCTCCACCAAGGCCTTCACCGCCCAGCTCGCGGTGCTCGCCTGCCTGGCCATCGGCTTCGGCCGCGCCCGGCGCGAATTATCCACGCTCGACGAAGGCCGGCTGACCCAGGCGCTGCTGGCGGTGCCGAGCCATGCGGCGGCGATTCTCGAGCAGGATGCCCAGATCCGGGCGCTGGCGGCGGAAGTCGCCAAGGCGCGGGACGTGCTGTTCCTCGGCCGCGGCGCGCTCTACCCGATCGCGCTCGAAGGCGCGCTGAAGCTGAAGGAGATCAGCTACATCCACGCCGAGGGCTATGCCGCCGGCGAGATGAAGCATGGCCCGATCGCGTTGGTCGACAGCGACGTGCCGGTGATCGCGCTCTGCCCCACCGGCCCGCTGTTCGAGAAGACCGCCAGCAACCTGCAGGAGGCGGCGGCGCGGGGCGGGCGGGTGATGGCTTTCACCGATGCCGATGGCGCCGCCGCGCTGGGCCGCTTCGCCGAGCAGGTCATCGTGCTGCCCAAGGTGGGCGCCTTCTCGACCCCCATCCTCTACGCCATCCCGGTGCAGCTGCTGGCCTATCACGTGGCCGTGCTGAAGGGCACCGACGTGGACCAGCCGCGCAACCTGGCCAAGAGCGTTACAGTCGAGTAGCCGGGCGGGGAATAGTCGAGCGGGGAATAGCCGGGCGGCCGCTGACACTCCGGCCCCCAGCGCCTATGTTCCGACCTTCTGGGAAGGAAGATCGACATGCTGGACGCACTCGCAAAGCTGCCCCTCAAGGATCCCGAGCTGTTCCGCCAGGCCAATTGCATCGGCGGCCAGTGGGTCCAGGCGGATAGCGGCAAGACCATTACCGTCCGCAACCCCTCGACGGGCGAGGTGGTCGGCACCGTCCCCGCCCTGGGAGCCGCCGAAACCCGCCGCGCCATCGAGGCCGCGCACAAGGCCCAGCCCGCCTGGCGCGCCATGCTGGCCAAGGACCGCGCCACTATCCTCCGCAAGCTGTTCGAGCTGATGCTGGCCAATACCGACGACCTCGCCGCCATCATGACCGCCGAGCAGGGCAAGCCGCTGGCCGAGAGCAAGGGCGAGATCGCCTATGCCGCCAGCTTCATCGAATGGTTCGCCGAGGAAGGGAAGCGGGTCTATGGCGAGACCATCCCGCAGAACGCCAAGGGCCGCCGCATCATCGTGACCAAGGAGCCGATCGGCGTCTTCGCGGCGATCACCCCCTGGAACTTCCCGGCCGCGATGATCACCCGCAAGACCGGCCCCGGCTGGGCCGCCGGCTGCACGGGCGTCATCCGCCCGGCCTCGCAGACGCCGTTTTCCGCGCTGGCGCTGGCGGTGCTGGCCGAGCGCGCCGGCATGCCGCCCGGCGTCTGCAACGTCATCACCGGCCCCTCCGGCGAGACCGGCAAGGAGCTGACGTCCAACCCGCTGGTCCGCAAGTTGACCTTCACCGGCTCTACCGACGTCGGCCGGCTGCTGCTGGCGCAATGCGCCCCGACCATCAAGAAGACCAGCATGGAGCTCGGCGGCAACGCGCCCTTCATCGTCTTCGACGA
>JAQGIA010000517.1 GCA_028291445.1 Belnapia sp. | reverse complement strand
GGTTGCGTGGCGCCGGCTTCGCCGAGGCCCCGCCGCGCGGCGCCTGCTTGCCGGCGATGCGCGGCGTGACCGGGGCCGCCGGCTTCGGAGCGCGCGGCTTCGACGGCGCTGCGGCGTTCCGGCTCGTCCCAGATTTCGCGCCGGGCTTCGTCCCGGGCTTCGCTGGGCGCCGCGTGGTGCTGGTGGTCTTGCCGCCGGTGGGGGGCTTGGGCGAGCGCGCGATGGCCGCCTCCTCTGTCTTGTTGCTAAACCGCGATGCCGGCCGCGCGGCGGATTGCCGTGGCGGAGGCCGGGTGTTCGCGTGCCGGTACCAGGGTCCAGCCTGCATGGCCACAGGAACCCGCACCCGTATCGTCATTCAGCAACGCGCCGGGGTGCCTGCGGTGCCGCGCCAGCACCTGCGCCGCCTGGCCGGACAGCGCCCGCCGCGTCTCGCCCGGGCGCGGCAGCACCGCCAGCGGCGTCGCCCGCAGCAATTCCCGCCAGCGCCGCCAGCGCGGCAATTGCGAGAGGTTGTCGGCGCCGACCAGCAAGGCGAAGCGCACCCGCGGGAAGCGCTGGCGCAGCAGGGCCAGGCTCGCCACGGTGAAGCTGCTGCCGAGCCGGGCCTCGATATCGGTGGCGATCACCCGCCTGCCATCGGCGATCCGCCGGGCGGAGGCCAGCCGGTCGGCGAAGGGCGCCATGCCGCGGCGCGGCTTCAGCGGATTGCCCGGCGAGACCAGCAGCCAGACCTGATCCAGCCGCAAGGCCCGCAACGCATGGTCGGCGACATGCCGGTGTCCCGCATGCGCCGGGTTGAAACTGCCGCCGAGCAGCCCGATCCGGGCCCGCCGGTTGTCGCCCCAGGGCCCAGGCAGTGTCATGGGCAGGGGCGCGGTGGCGGGCCAGGCAGCCTGCGATCCATGGAAGATCCCTCCGGTTGGGGAGGGTTCAGGGCCTGACCTGGCCGCTCCCGATCACATGGTAGCGGGCGGTGCAGAGCTGCTCCAGGCCGACCGGGCCGCGCGCATGCAGCCGGCCGGTGGCGATGCCGATCTCGCCGCCGAAGCCGAATTCGCCGCCATCGCAGAATTGCGTGGAGGCATTCCACAGGCCCACCGCGGAATCGAGGCCATCGAGGAATTCCGTGGCCGCCGCGGCATCCTCGGTGACGATCGCCTCGGTATGCTCGGAGCCGAAGCGGCGGATATGCGCCAGTGCCGCCGGCAGGCCATCGACCACCGCGACGGACAGGATGCTGTCCAGCCATTCCGTGCCGAAATCGGCCTCGGTCGCCGCCGGCAAGCCCGGGCAGATCGCCCGCGCCGCCGCATCGGCGCGGAAGTCGCAGCCGAGCGCGCGCAGGTCGGCGACGAGCAGCGGCAGCAGGCCGGGGGCGATGGCGGCGTCGATCAGCAGGGTTTCCGTCGCGCCGCAGACGCCGGTGCGGCGCATCTTGGCATTCGCCAGGATGGCGCGCGCCATGGCAGGGTCGGCCGCGGCATGGATATAGGTGTGGCACAGCCCCTCGGCATGGGCGAGCACCGGGACGCGGGCTTCCTCCAGCACCCGGGTGACCAGCCCCTTGCCGCCGCGCGGGATGATGAGGTCGATGAGGCCGGAGGCGCGCAGCATGGCGCCGACGAAGCCACGGTCGGCGGTGGGCGCGACCTGGACGCAGGCCTCCGGCAGGCCGGCGGCGCCGAGGCCGGCGGCCAGCGCGGCATGGATGGCGGCGACGCTGCGCAGGCTCTCCCGCCCGCCGCGCAGGATCACCGCATTGCCGGATTTCAGGCAGAGCGCGGCGGCATCGGCGGCGACATTGGGCCGGCTCTCGAAGATCATGCCGATGACCCCGATCGGCTGGGCGATGCGGCGGATGACCAGCCCGTTCGGCCGGGTCCATTCGGCCAGGACGCGGCCGACCGGATCGGGCAGCGCCGCCACCTCCTCCAGCCCGCGCGCCATCGCCTCGATGCGGGCGGGGGTCAGGGTCAGGCGGTCGCGGAAGGCGGCCGAGAGCCCGGGCGCCGCCGCCACATCGGCCTCATTCGCGGCCAGGATGGCCGGGGCGGCAGCACGCATGGCCGCCGCCGCCTGCCGCAGCGCCAGATCCTTCGCCGGTCGCGGCGCCCGCGCCAGCACCGTGGCGGCAGACTTGGCGGCCTGTGCGGCGGTCTCGAGCAGGGCGGCGACGGGATCGGTGATGGCGTTCACGGGTGGTCCTCCAGGGGCGAAGGACTAGCGCGGCGGCGGCGCTCCGGCAAACCGGATCATGCGGCCTGCTACAGCACGACCAGATCGTCCCGATGCACCACCTCGTCGCGGCCGCGCCAGCCGAGGATGGCCTCGATCTCCTCCGAGCGATGCCCGGCGATGCGTCCGGCATCCGCCGCGTCATAGGCGGAAAGGCCACGCGCCAGCTCATGCCCCGCGGCATCCCGCACGCTGACCGGGTCGCCGCGCAGGAAGCTGCCTTCCACGCTCCGCACCCCGGCCGGCAGCAGGGACGAGCCGCGCGCCAAGGCCCGGGCGGCGCCGGCATCCACTATCAGGGCGCCGAGCGGTGCCAGGCTGCCGGCGATCCAGCGCTTGCGGGCCGTGCGCCCCTCGGGCGAGGGCAGGAACCAGGTGCAGCGGGCACCCTCCTCCATCGCCCGCAGCGGATGGTCGCGGTTGCCGAGCGCGATCGCCATGGCGCAGCCCGCCCCGGTGGCGATGCGCGCGGCGATCAGCTTGGTGCGCATCCCCCCCGAGGAATAGCCGGGCGGCGGGTCGCCCCCCATGGCCATGATCTCCTCGGTCAGCGCGGCGATCACCGGCAGATGCGCCGCCGCCGGGTCGCGCTTCGGATCGGCGGTATAAAGCCCGTCGATATCGGACAGCAGCACCAGCGCATCGGCGGCGATCATCTCGGCAACGCGGGCGGCCAGGCGGTCATTGTCGCCGAAGCGGATCTCGGCGGTGGCGACGGTGTCGTTCTCGTTGATGACCGGGACGCAACCGAGCTCCAGCAGGGTGCCGAGGGTCGCTCGGGCATTGAGGTAGCGGCGGCGATCCTCGCTGTCCTCCAGCGTCAGCAGCAATTGCGCGGCCGGCATGCCATGCGCCGCCAAGGCCTTTTCCCAGGCGCCTGCCAGGCGGATCTGCCCGACCGCGGCGGCGGCCTGCTTTTCTTCGAGCTTGAGCCGCTTGCGGGTCAGGCCCAGGGCGCGGCGGGCCAGCGCGATGGCGCCGGAGGAGACGATCACCACCTCGACCCCCCGCGCCCTGAGCGCCGCGACATCGGCGGCGACGGAGGCGAGCCAGGCGTCGCGCGGCGTGGCGGTCCGTTCCTCCACCACCAGTGCGGAGCCGATCTTCACCACCACGCGACGCGCCGCCGCGAGGCTGGGCGTGGCGGCGAGGCCCAAGGGCAACGGCGTGGGGGATGCTGCGGTCATGGCGGCGGCGCATAGCACGGGCGGCGCCGCGGGGGAAAACCCGGCCGGAATGCTGCGGGGCGTCCGTTGCCGGACGCCCCGCATCTTGTCGTATGTTGCCTATCCGAACAGCATGTCGTTGGCCGCCACATTCCCGGCTCCGGCGAGGAAGACGCTGTCGCCTGCGGCATCGTAGGTGACCAGCAACCCGCCGATCCCGCCCTCGGTGGCGGCCTCGACATG
>JAQGIA010000442.1 GCA_028291445.1 Belnapia sp. | reverse complement strand
TGTAGCTGTTCACGCTGCGGACGTAGCCGCCGACCGACATGTTGAGGAAGCGGTGGACCTGGCTCTGCGCATGGTGGAAGCGCCCGGCCGAGGACCAGCCGTAGGAGCCGCCGAAGACCGCCTGCGGGCCATGCGTGTCGCGCACCCGGACCAGCTCCTTGGCCAGCAGGTCCAGCACCTGGTCCCAGGGCATTGGGATGAACTCGTCCCGCCCGCGCCGGCAGTCCGGCCCCGGGCCATTTTCCAGCCAGCCGCGGCGGACCATGGGCTGGGCGATGCGGGCCTTGTGGCGCAGGGCCTCGGGGAAATTCTGCAGCAGCAGGTTCGGGTCCGGATCGCCCGGATGCGGCACCACCACCAGCTTGCCGTCCCGCATCCCGGCGGAAAAGACGCCCCAATGGGCGCTATGCGGCTTCATCCCGGTGTCCGGCGGCATGGCAAGATCCCTGATCGGTTCGGGCGATCCTGCGAGCCCCCGGCATGGGTTGCAACCCTGCCGCCTCACGCCACCCGGCGCAGCAGCCGGCCGGAGCGTGCCTCGGTCGCCCCGCCGTCCGGGGTATAGGCGGTCTGCCCGTTGACCCAGACCTCGTGGATGCCCGCCGCCGTCTGGCGCGGATCGGCGAAGGTGGCGCGGTCGCGGACCGTGGCTGCATCGAACAGCACCAGGTCGGCGAAGGCCCCGGGCCGCAGCGCCCCACGATCCGCCAGCCCGAAGACCGCCGCCGGCCGGCCGGTCATCTTGTGGACCGCCGCCTCCAGGCTGAACAGGCCGAGGTCCCGGCCGTAATGTCCCAGCACCCGGGGGAAGGTGCCCCAGAGGCGCGGATGCGGCTGCTTCGCCAGCGGCCCGCCGTCGCTGCCGATCATCGCCAGCGGATGCGCCATGATCCGCTGCACATCCTCCTCGGCCATGTTGTGGAAGATGCCGCCCGCCGGCAGCAGCCGCGCCACCGCCGCCTCCAGCGTCACGCCCCAGTCCGCCGCCACATCCGCCAGCATCCGCCCGGCCATCTCGGGATGGGGGAGGGAGGTGGTGATCTGCACCGGCACGTCCGCGCGCGGCTGGCGCGAGGCGAGCGAGGTGGAGGCCGCGGCATAGGGATAGACATCGAAGGCCACCGCCTGCCGCGCCGCCGCCGCCTCGATCATCGGCAGGGTCTCGCGCGACCGGCCGTGGTTCTCCGGCATGGCGCAGTTGTGGTGGCTGATGACGACGGGCACGCCGACCGCGGCGCCGATGCCCAAGGTTTCCTGGATGCTGTCCAGCACCCCATTCGCCTCGTCCCGCATATGGGTGACATAGAGGCCCTTCGCGTCCCGCAGCGCTTCCGCCACCGCGACCACCTCATCGGTCGGCGCCTGCCTGCTGGGCGCATAGAACAGCCCGGTGGAGAAGCCGGCGGCACCCTCGGCCAGCGCCTGGGCCAACTGACGGCGCATCGCCGCCGCCTCCCGGTCGGTCGCCGGCCTTGCGAGGTCGGCCCCCATCGCCCCCACCCGCAGCGACATGTGCCCGATCAGCGCCAGGGTGTTCACCGCCGCTGGCTCCCGCGCCAGCCGCTCGGCATAGCTCGCAAAACTGTCGAAGATCCACCATTCCGGGGCGCAGACCTGATCGAGCGGCGCCGGTGGCCGGGTCGCCATCGGCACCGGCGACAGGCTGATCCCGCAGTTGCCGACCACCACGCTGGTCACCCCCTGGGAGGTCTTGCAGAGCATGCATTGCGGGCCGCAGAGCACCATCTGGTCGTCATGGGTATGGGCATCGATGAAGCCCGGGGCCAGCACGCGGCCCGCCGCCAGCACCTCCCGGTCCGCGCTGGCGCCGCCGAGGTCGCCCAGCGCCACGATCCGGTCGCCGGTGACGCCGAGGTCGCCCCGGCGACGCGGGCCGCCGCTGCCGTCGACCAGCGTGGCATCGCGGATGATGAGGTCGCAGCGCAGGGCCATGGTCGTGTCTCCGGGCCGAAGGGCCGATGCCGGTATCCTGCCCCGGACGTTCGTCGCCATTGGCGGCGAAGGAAAGGGACCGGCGGGCCATTGAAAGCCCCAGAGTGGCGCAAGGCTTGCTAGCCTCCAAGCCGCCGCCCCATGGCGCGGCGGTCGATGTCCGCCGCAGCCGCCATCCTGGAGAGGGAAGCCCGATGACCCCGCCCGCCCGCGTCTCCCGCCGCGCGCTGCTTGTGGCCCCCTTGGCCGCGCCTGGCCTCGCCGCCGCCCAGGGGTCCCGGGTGCTGCGCTTCGTGCCCCAGGCCGATGTCGCCGTGCTCGACCCCATCGTCACCACCGCGACCATCACCTCGGTGCATGGCTACGCCATCTTCGACACGCTCTATGCCACCGACGCGGGTTATGACGTCCAGCCGCAGATGGCGGCCGGTCATGTGATCGAGGACGAGGGCCGCCGCTGGACCCTGACCCTGCGGGAGGGCCTGGTCTTCCACGACGGCGAGAAGGTGCGGGCGCGGGACTGCGTCGCCTCCATCCGCCGCTGGGCCAGCCGGGACAATTTCGGCGCCGACCTGATGGCCGCGACCGACGAATTGAGCGCGCCCGACGACCGCACCATCGTCTTCCGGCTGAAGCGGCCCTTCCCGCTGCTGTCCCGCGCCCTGGGCAAGGTCACCGCGCCGATGCCGGCGATGATGCCGGAACGGCTGGCGACGCAGGACGCGCCGCGCGGCCTCTCCGAGATGATCGGCAGCGGCCCCTGGCGCTTCGTGCCGGAGGAACGGCTTTCCGGCGCCCGCCTGGTCTATGCCAAATTCGACGGCTACCGCCCGCGCGAGGGCCAGGCCAGCCGCACCGCCGGGCCGAAGCTGGTGCATTTCGACCGGATGGAGTGGAACATCATCCCCGATACCTCCACCGCCGCCGCGGCGCTGCAACGCGGTGAGGTGGATTGGCTGGAAGCCGCCGGCATCGACAGCATCCCGCTGCTGAAGCGCAGCCGCGACGTGGTGGTGACCGCGGTCGACGACCGCAGCATCTGCGTGCTGCGCTTCAACCACCTGCACCCGCCATTCGACAATCCGGGCATCCGCCGCGCCCTGCTTGGCGCCGTGGAGCAGAGCGATTTCATGACCGCCGGCTACGGCGAGGACCGCAGCACCTGGAACGACGGGATCGGCACCTTCCTGTCCGGCACCCCCATGGCCAGCGACGCGGGGCTGGAACCGCTGCGCGGCAGGCGCGACCCCGAGGCGGTGAAGCGCGCGCTGGCGGCGGCCGGCTACCGCGGCGAGAAGGTGGTGGTGCTGCAGGCCAACGACTACCCGACGCTCCGTGCCTTGGCCGAGGTCTCGGCCGACATGCTCCGCAAGGTCGGCATGACGGTGGATGTGGTGGCGGCCGATTGGGGCACCGTCACCCAGCGGCGCGGCAGCCGCGAGCCGGTGGACAAGGGCGGCTGGAGCATCTTCGTCACCGGAGTCAGCGGCGCCAGCGTGCTCGATCCGGTCTCCCATCTCGCGCTGCGGGCGAATGGGCCGGGCGCCTGGTTCGGCTGGCCGGACAGCCCGCGGCTGGAAGCGCTACGGCGGGACTGGATGGCGGCTCCCGACCTCGCCACGCAACAGGGGCTGGCGCGCGACATCCAGCGCCAGGCGATGCAGGACGTGCCCTATATTCCGCTCGGCGAATACGCCCGGGTCATGGCGCATCGCCGCAACATCACCGATATTCCAACCGGACAAAGCCTGTTCTGGGGCGTGAAGAAATCCGGGGCGTGAGGAAAAGCCGATGAGCATGGAGCCGCGCGACCGCATCCCCTATTCCGCCATCGTCGATCGCCCGCCCCTGGTGCTGCCGGGCGGCGCGCGCATCGTGGTCTGGAGCATCGTCAACCTGGAGGTCTGGGACATCGCGAAGCCGATGGCCCGGCAGGTATTGCCGGCGCCGACCGGCCAGGTGCTGCTGCCCGACGTGCCGAACTGGTCCTGGCACGAGTACGGCATGCGGGTCGGCGTCTGGCGCTTCTTCAAGCTGTACGAGAAGCTCGGCATCGCCCCCACCCTCTCGATCAACGCAAGGGTCTGCCAGGATTACGAACGGGTGGCGCAGCAGGCGCGCGACGCCGGCTGGGAGTTCATGGGCCATAGCTGGGAACAGGGCCCGATCCTCAAGGAGCCCGACCAGGCGGCGATGATCGCCCGTTCGATGGACGAGATCGAGCGCTTCACCGGCAAGCGCCCGGTCGGCTGGCTCGGACCCGGCCTGACCCAGACGCTGGAGACGCCCGAGCATCTGGCCGAAGCCGGCGTGCAGTACATCGGCGACTGGGTCTACGACGACGAGCCGACCACCATCCACACCGGGAAGGGTCCGCTGGTCACGCTGCCCTATACGGTGGAGCTGAACGACATCCCGATGATGCTGGTCCAGCACCATGAGAGCGACTACCTGCTGAAGCGCGCCATCGACCAGTTCGACCGGCTGTATAAGGAAGGGGCGGAGCGGGCGAAGATCATGTCCATCGCCATCCACCCCTATATCTCAGGCCAGCCGCACCGGATCAAATACCTCGAAGCTTTCTACGACCATGTGGCCAAACATGCCGGCGTGCTGCACTGGAACGGCGTGCAACTGCTGGAATGGTATCGCGGCCAGTCGCGGGCCTAGCATTACAGCTGCATTTTCCGCTTCAGGTACGAGCGACGAGCAGCGGCTTGGTGCGCGCGTCGCCAGAGCGACCAGGCGATGACGTGGGCTGGCTCGATGCGTCGTTGTTCGAGGTGGATTGCGATGCGACGGATCTCCTGGACCGACCAGCGGATAAGATCCGGTGCATCCGCGTCAACTGGACCAGCGTTTCTTGGGGCGGCGGCGCGTTGGCCTGGTAACGGATGGCCGCCAGCATGGCGAAAGCCAACATGACGAGCGAGACGTGGCGGTGCCAGCCGTGCCACGAACGGCTCTCGTTGTGGTCGAGGCCGAGTTCGTTCTTCGCGGTCTCGAACGCGTCCTCGATGGTCCAGCGCTGCCCCTCGACCGCGACCAGCCTCTCGATGGCGGTCCCGGCTGGGCACCAGGTGGTGAAGTAGGCGCAGCTGCCGTCAACGGGACTGCGCCGGACGAGCAGGCCACGGGTCCAGGTCCCGGTTGCGCCCCCCCCGGTACTCGTCTGCATCCAGGTCGGCCAGTTCGAGAGGGGCCCAGTCATGGAGCCGCGCTCCCTTCGTGCCCTCGCCCGCCGACAGGCGCTGCCAGACGCAGGGTGCAAGGCCCTGCGCGACCGCTTCGGCCGTGCCGGCGGCCTCTGGCTTGCCGACCCAGGCGGTGAAGCCATGCGTGACGTTGACGCCGAGCACATAGCCCTTGCCCGCCCGGCGTAGTGCCAGCTCGATCTCACCTACCCCGTAGACGCTGCCGGCCGCCACCCAGGCAAATGGCACTCCAGCCGCGACGGCCCGCTCGATCATGCGCCCGGCCAGACGCGGCTTGGTGGCGAAGCCCATCTCGATCGGCACATGCGCCGCCGCCAGACGGGCCGGGTCGTCGGTCCAGGCTTTCGGCAGGTAGAGGGCGCGGTCGATGAAGGCGTGCCGTGCCGCGACGCATAGGCCGCGAAGACCCCGATCTGGCAGTTGGCGATCCTGCCCGCGGAGCCGGTGTACTGCCGGCCGACACCACAGGATGCCTTGAAGTGGTCCCCCACCGTCGGACAGTTTGACGGCCTGGATAAGCTCGGTCCTGGTTGTCGTCAGGCCGCCAGTTTGTCCGTCTCGCTCGCCCTATAGGCCTCGTCGGGGGTCTGCCCCGCCAGCGCGCTATGTGGGCGTCCGGTGTTGTAGTAGCTGATCCACTTCGTCAGCCCGGCCCGCAGTTCCGAGCCGGTCTCGAAGGCATGGAGGTAGATGCACTCGTACTTCAGGCTGCACCACAGCCGCTCGATGAAGACATTATCCATCCACCGGCCACGGCCGTCCATCGAGATGCGCACCCCGGCCTGTTGCAGCACCCCGGTGAAGCGCGGCGAAGCGAACTGGCCGCCCTGGTCGCTGTTGAAGATCTCCGGCCGCCTGAACCGGGCCAGAGCCTCCTCCAAAGCCTTGATACAGAACTCCACGTCCATGGTGTTCGACACCCGCCAGCTCAGCACTCTCCGCGTCACCCAGTCCATCACCGCGACCAGATAGAGGAAACCGCGCCGCATCGGCAGGTAGGTGATGTCCGTGCACCAGACCTGGTTGGGCCGATCGACTACAAGGTCCCGCAGCAGGTAGGGGAAGACCCGGTGCCCGGGATCGGCACCGTCGTCCGCGGCCGCTGGTAGATCGGTATCAGACCCATCTTGGCCATCGGTCGCCGGATCCGCTTACGTCCGACCACGGTGCCTTCCCGCCGCAGGTGCCGCGCCATCTGCCGCGAGCCATACCAAGGCGCCCCCAGAAACTGCGCGTCG
>JAQGIA010000402.1 GCA_028291445.1 Belnapia sp. | reverse complement strand
CCGCCAGCAGGCCCGGGACCAGCGCCGCCATGAACAGCTTGGCGATGTTCTGCTCGGTGCTGATGGCATAGACCACCAGGATGACGCTGGGCGGGATGAGGATGCCGAGCGTGCCGCCGACCGCGATGGTGCCGGTGGCAAGCCCGGCGTCGTAGCCGTAGCGCCGCAGCTCGGGCAGGGCGGCGCGGCCGAAGGTGGCGGTGGTGGCGACGCTGCTGCCGCAGACCGCACCGAAGGCGGCGCAGGCGCCGATCACGCTCATCGCCATGCCGCCCGGCTTGTGGCCGAACAGCGCATTGGCCGCGGCGAAGAGGTCCCGCGCCAGCCCGCCGCGTTCGGCCAGCGCGCCCATCAGGATGAACAGCGGGATGACCGAGAGGGTGTAATTGGCGAACAGGAAATAGGGCGTGGTCTTCAGGTAGTTCAGCAGGGTCGCGGTATCGACGATCCAGGCATAGCCGCCGGCGCCGACCAGCAGCATGGCGAGGCCGACCGGCGCCCGGGCGGCGATCAGCGCCAGCAGCGCGGCGAAGCCGGTGGCCGCCAGCAGGAATTCCGGCGCCATGTCAGTCCTGTCCCCGCAGCAGCCGCGCCACCCAGGCGAGCGCCGCCAGCGCCGTGGCGCCGAAGCCGAGCGCCGCCAGCCCCACCGCCCACCAGGTCGGCAGGCCGAGCACCATGGTGGTGGTGCCGGTCCGCAGCGTCTCCGCCGCGCCGACGAACAGCCGTTCCGCCAGCACGGCGGCGACGCCGGCCCAGACCAGGGTCCAGCAGGCATCCACCGCGCGGGTCAGGCCGCGCGGTGCCCAGGTGGTGAAGGTATCGACCAGGATATTGGTCCGCAGCAGGGTGCCATAGGCGAGGAATCCGGCCACGGCGAGGCCGGCGCCGAGCGAGACCAGCTCGAAATCCCCCGGCACCGGCTGGCTGGTGAACCAGCGCCGGACCACGCTGACGCTGGTCAGCAGCGCGGTCGCCAGCAGTACCGCGCCGCCGGCATAGGCGAGCGCGGTGGCCAGGATGGTGACCGGGCCACGGGGCGCGGACGGCTGGTCGGCCATGGAACGGTCAGTCCAGGCCCTGGCCGTATTGAGCGACCAGCGCCCGGGCTTCCTCCAGCAGGCCGCCGCCGTCGAGGCCGCGTTCCTTCATGCCGGCGATCCAGGTCTCGACCACCGGGGCGGTCTGGCGCTGCCAGCGGTTCCGCTCATCCTCGGCCAATTCGATGATGGTGTTGCCGCGCTTGCGGACCATCTCGGCGGCCTTGGGGCCTTCCTCGTCCCAGGGGCGGGCGGCCATCCGTGCCGCGGCCTGGCCGCTGTTGGCATCGATCACCGCCCGCAGGTCGGGCGGCAGCGCGGCGTATTTCGCCGGGTTCATCGCCAGGATGAAGGTGGCGACATAGAGGGTGGGCGAGCCGGCGATCTCGGTGTGGTTCTTCACCATCTCATGCAGGCGGATGCTCGGCACCACCTCCCAGGGGACCACGGCGCCGTCGATGACGCCCTGGCTCAGCGCCTCCGGCACCTGCGGCACCGGCATGCCGACCGGGGCGGCGCCCAGCGCCTTCAGCGCCTCGCCGGTCTGCCGGGTCGGGAAGCGCAGCTTCATCCCGGCCAGATCCTCCATCCGGCGGACCTCCCGCCGGCTGTGGATGACGCCGGCGTCATGGCCCCAGGCGGCGATAATCCGCACATCCTTGAACTCATCCTGCATCCGCCGCTCGTACAGCGCCTGCACCGCCTGCACGTTCACCGCGGCGCGGCGGTGGGCGACGAAGGGCAGCTCGAAGACCTCGATGCGCGGAAAGCGGCCGGGCGTATTGCCGGGCAGGGTCCAGATGATGTCGGCGACGCCGTCGCGCGCCTGGTCGAACAACTGGGGCGGGGCGCCACCCAATTGCATCGCCGGGAAGATCTGGATGCGGATGCGGTTGTTGCTCTCGGCCTGGATCTTCTGCGCCCAGGGCTGCAGGAAGAAGCGGTGCACGTTGGAAATGGCGGGCAGGAAATGGTGCAGCCGCAGGGTCACCTCCTGGGCGCGGGCGGCGCGCGGGCGCAACAGGGCGGGAGCCGCCAAGGTGGGCGCGGCAAGGGCAGCGATCAGGCTGCGGCGCTGGAGCATGGAGGTTTCCCAGGGGCTGGCTTCGTTGTCGCGGTGGGGCGACGCTGCGCCCCTATGCCGGTTTCAGCCGAAACCGCCGCCCGGCGCCAGAGGTTTCGCCGTTGCGCCGGAAGCGCCCGGGAGAAACTGTCCCCCGGGTCTGGTCGGACGGGCCGCCGCGCGAGGTCAGCGCAGGATGATTTCCACCCGGCGGTTCTGCGGCTCGCGTACGCCATCGGCGGTCGGCACCAGCGGCCGGCTCTCGCCGAAGGCGGTGATCCCGATATCGCCGCGGCTCACGCCCTGGCGCACCAGCTCGGCGGCGACGGTCTGGGCGCGGCGCTCGGACAGCCGCTGGTTATAGGCCGGCGTGCCGGAGCGGTCGGCATGGCCGGCGACCTCGATGCGGGTGGCGGCGACGCGCCGGGCATTGCCCGCCGCCTCGGCGATGATCTGCCGGGCCCGGTCGGTCAGCTCCGCGCGGTCCCAGTCGAAGAAGACCAGATAGGTGCGGGCGACGGCCGGCGGCGGCGGGGCCGGCGGCGCTTCGGCCAGCGGGACCGCCGCGGGCGGCGTGTTGAAGGCGTAGCGCAGGCCGACCAGCAGGCTGTGGTTCTGGCCCTGCGGCTTGAAATTGGCGGGCACCGAGGCGGCACCCGGCCCGGCGGTGCGGGCGATGCCGATGCTCGGCTGCAGCGCGTCGAAGAAGCGGTACTCGACGGTCAGCGCCAGGCCGGGGACCAGGCTGGGCGCCAGGCCGATCGCGCTGCCGACGATGGCCTGGTAGGCGAAGGCGCCGCCGGTATCGTCGATGAGGTACTGGCTGGGGCCGACCCCGAAGCGGGCCTTGCCGATATCGGTCCAGGCATAGCCGGCGCCGATGCCGAGATAGGGCATGTAGCTGCGCGGCGAGACGCCGAAGCTGCTCAGGTCGAAGTCGAACAGCAGGTTCGCCATGGCGCCGTAGCGGTTGACGTCGCCGTTGCGGCCGGAAACGACGTCGTTCACCGACAGCCGCTCGATCTCGTGGCGGCGGTAGCTGCCCTCGATCTCGGCGCGCATTCCGTTGCCGAAGCCCCAGCCGATGGCGGCGACGCCGACCGGACCGATGTCGTTGTCGTGGATATGGATGCCGCGGTTGGCATTGTCGCGCCAGTTGTTGATGCCGGCGCCGGCGCCGACATAGACGCCGCTGATCGGCTGGGCCTGACCGGCGACGGGCAGCCCCACGGCCATGACGGAGGCCAGTGCGGAGGCGAGCAGCATGTTGCGCAACGTCATAGAATGCTCCGGACAGTGAAACCCAGGATTTCGGAACGATCCGAATTCGATATTCAGGAGGCGGATAATATATGCGGTAACGGCACGAAGCAGGCATGCGCCACAGCGTGGCGTTGTTCCGAGTCATGCATGAAGCGACCTGAGGCTGCAATGCGGCGGAGCAACCCAGACCTAGGGATGAATGCTGTTGTCCCGGATGTGATGCTGCGGCAACAGGCCCCGGGCCAGCGCCGTGACATCCGCCGCGGCCTGGCTGCCGGGGTGGCGGGTCAGCAGGGCAGTCTGCCGGCGGATCGCTTCCGGCACCCGGCTGTCGCGGCGGATGATGCCGGCCAACGGCACCCCGGCGCCGAGGAAGCGGGTGCAGGCGGTATCGAGGCTGCGCCAGGTGTGGTCCCCGCTGGCCCGGTCCGTCGCCAGGTTGACCACCACCCGGGCATCGCCGCCCGGCCGGTCGCGCCGATGCAGCTTCAGCACCGCATAGGCATCCGTCAGGCTGGTGGGCTCGTCGGTGGCGACCACCAGCACGGTATCCGCAGCCGCGGTCAATTGCCGCACCGCCGGCTCCAGCCCGGCGCCGAGGTCGAGCACCACTACCGCCCAGCGCGCCGCCGCCTCCTGCAGCAGCGCCGGCAGCCGGGCCAGCGCGGTGGCGCCCAGCCCGGCGAGCGAGCCGCAGCCCGACCGCCCGGCCAGGATATCGAAGCCCGCCGGATGGGACTGCGCCGCCGCCGCCAGGCCGATGCGCCCGGCCAGCACGCCGCCCAGATCCTGCACCGGCTCCAGGCCGAGCTGCACATCGACATTGGCGAGGCCGAAATCGGCATCCACCAGCAGCACCCGCTGTCCCGCCTGGGCCAAGGCCTGGGTCAAGGCCTGGGCCAAGGTGATGGCGAGCCAGGTTTTCCCCACGCCGCCCTTGCCGGAGGCGATGGCGATGATCCGGCCGGCATTCGGCGCGCTCATGGGCTGGGTTCCGCAACAGGAGGGATGGGCGAGAGCAGGCGGGAAGCGAGCCAGGCGGCGTCGATCGGCGTCAGCCCATCGGCCACGCCGGGGCCGGTGCCGGCCTCGCCCACGGCCAGGCCGGCGACGGCGGCGGCCAACACCCCGCCCAGCCGGCGGGCGCCGTCGAGCCGGGTGGGCAGCAGGTGGCGGGCGCCGAGCGCGGCATAGGCGGCGGCGAGATCGGCGGCCTCGGCGGGGTCGAGCCCGGCCGGCAGCACCACCAGGATCTCGGCATCCGCCGCCCGGGCCAGCGCCCGCAGCAGCATCGCCTGGGGGGCATCGAAGGGGTCGCAGCCGGCGGTATCGATGAGCACCGCCTGGCCCGGCTGCCGCCGCGCCATGGCGCGGGTCAGGATCGCCGGCTCGGTCGCCACGGCCAGCGTCAGGCCGAGCAGCCGGGTGAAGGCGGCCAGCTGCTCGGTGGCGCCGGCCCGGGCGCCATCGGTGCTGATCACCAGCGGCGCCGCGCCGGCCAGCACCGCGCGGGTGGCCAGCTTG
>JAQGIA010000376.1 GCA_028291445.1 Belnapia sp. | reverse complement strand
GTCCACCCCGTCGATCGCCGCCGCGCCGGGTGTGTCCTCGTGCAGCTTCTGGAAGGTCGCGGCATTCAGCACCTGGCGGCAGCCGATCACGTCGCAGGGCGCATCGCCGATCATCCAGACCCGGTCCTCACGCCCCAGGCCGAGCTTCGCCGCCACCAGCTCGAAGGGTTTCAGCCCGACCTTGTCGACACCTGCTTCCTCGGAGGTCACCACCGCGTCGAAGTACCGGTCGATGCCGAAATAGACCAGCTTGCGGAACTGGATCTGCGCCGTCAGGTCGGTGACGAGGCCAAGCTGCACCCCCGCCGCGCGCAGTTCGACTAGCGTATCCTCGGCGCCGGGGAACAGCTTGGCCGCCATCAGCAGGGTGCGCCAATAGGTCTGCTCCAGGTCCAGCGCCATGGCCGGCTGGCTGCTGAGGCCGAGCAGCTCGATCATCCGCTGGAAATACAGCAGCCGGCTATGCGAGCTGGCGGTATCGCCCAGCATGCGCTTCACCTCCTCCCGGGCGCGGCGGAAGGCATCCTCGAAGGGCTGCGGCTGCACGCTCAGCAGGCGCTGCATCTTCTCGCGCACCGCGGCCATCGCCCGGCGATGCGGCCCGGCATAGTCATACAGCGTGTCGTCGAGGTCGAAGAGCACCGCGCGGGGCCTGACCCGGACGGCTTCGGGGTGCAGCAGCTTCATCGGCAGGCCTCCAGGCGGCGCCGCGGCAGCAGCTCGGCGAATTGCAGCAGGACGATCAATTGCATGATGCCGGTCATGCCGGGCTGCCAGGCCGGGGCGCGGGCCAGCAGCTCCTCGCAATGCGGCAGCAGCTCGCGGGCCAGGAATTGGATCTCCTCGGGCAGCACGTCGCCGCCCTCGATGATCAGTTCGGCCGCGACATCGCCCGAGCCCAGCGTGACATCGACCTGCGCGCCGCAGAGCGCGATGAGCAGCCGGGCCAGCCGATCGACCCCGATCGCGCTGCGCATCCGGACCCGCAGCTTCAGCGGCAGCGGCCCGGTATATTCGGTATCCTGCAACAACTCCGGGTCCGCCGGCAGCAGGGACAGCACCACATCCGCCCGGTCGCGCTGCGGCAGGATATGCGCCTCGTAGTCGATCCGCCGGCGCTCGATCGAGTCCAGCACCCGTTGCAGCGGATGGCCGCGCTCGCCGACATCGCGGCGGATCTTGAAGAAGCGGCGGAGGTCCTCGTCCATGTCGAGGAAGACCGCGACATCCAGCCGCTGCCGCAGCACCGGCGGGTAGAGCGCATGCAGCCCCGTCACCAGCACGAAGTCGCTCGCGGGGATCGGCCGTGGCGGGGTGAAGAGCCCGGTCGCATGATCGTAGTGCCGGCAGCGGATCGGCCGCCAGGCCAGCAGCGAGAAGACGTCGCGGGTGAAGCCCTCAAGGTCGTTGGCGCGCGGGTCGAGATGGGTGAAGGCCTGCCACAGCTTCCCGCGCCGCTCGAACAGGTGGTAGTCGTCGCCGGAGACCTGGGTGACCGCACCCTCGCCGAACAGCCCGGCCAGGGCCAGTGCCAGGGTATCCTTGCCGGTGCCGCTATCGCCGGCGATGCCGATGGCGACGGGCCGCTGCGCCAGCCGGAAGAAGTCGTTTTCCTCGACGCCCCGGCGATACATCGTCAGCGCCAGCACCGCGCCCAGCGCCACCTGCACCGACAGCAGCAAGGATTGCAGCCCCGGGGCCGCCAGCGCATCCAGCCCGAGCCGTGCCGGCCAGCCCTGCGCCAGTCCGAGCAGCGGCAGGGCCGGGGCAGCGGTGGCCAGCAACTTGTGGCTAATGAAGGCGCCGGCGAATGCGAGGCAGAGCAATGCTCCGCGCCGTCCCGCCCGTAGCTGGTAGCCGACCAGGAAGGGCACCACCCAAAGGTACCAGCCGACTGCCGCCGGCGTCAGCAGCAGCACCACGAAATAGGCGACGCCGAGCAGCTTGAACAACAGGTCGAAATCCATCCGCCCGACCTGCCAGGCGCCGTACAGCAGGAACAGATAGACCATCGGCAGCACATACAGCGGCGTGCCGCTGCCGAGGGGGATGGCGATATCGAAGATCCCGCCCAACTCGGCATTGCTCGCCAGCATGGCCTGCACGCCGGGCGAGAACAGCACCAGCGGCCCTTGCAGCAGCAGGGTGACGCCAAGGCAGGCGCCGAGGAAGCCGAGCACCGTGTCGCGGTGGCGCCGGTGGCTCCACAAATAAATCAGCAGGAAGGGCAGCAACGCCAGGGTGCTGATCTTGGCGGCGATGCCGAGGCCGAGCACCGCCCCCGCCGCGCGTGGCTGGCCACGGCGCAGCAGCAGCAGCGCGGCGGTTACCAGCAGCGCCGGCACCAGATCCGTCTGGCCATGCCAATAGACGATGAACAGCACCAGCGGCGACAGCCAATAGGCGACCACCACCCGGCGGCCGGCCTCCGGGTTCAGCGCCCGCAGCACCAGCAGCAGCGCATAATCGGTCGCCAGCAGGCTGAGCCCGAAGCCGATCTGCGCCAGCGCCGTGCCGCTCCCCGCCAGCCGGTCGAGCCCCATGCCCAGCGCGACGAAGGGCGCATGCGCCAGATACAGCACCGGGCCGTAGAGGAAGGACAGCGGGTCGCCGCCCTGGCGCAGGAATACGGTCCAGGGGTCGAGCCCCGGCGCCGCCAGGGTCTGCGCCATGAAGGGCGTGAACCAATCGGCCTGGACCTGCGGCACCAGCAGCAGCACCGCCGCCAGGCGCAGAACCAGCCCGCCGAGGAACAGCCGGTCCCGCCGCAGCGCCGCGGGGATCAGTGCCAAAGATCGGGCCGCTTGGTGCAGACCGCCTCGGCCGCGATGCCTTGCCCGGCCAGCAGCGCGCGCAGCGCGGCGACCTCGGCCGGGTCGGCGCGGCCCTGCAATTCCGGCGAGACCAGGCAGAGCTTCAGCCCCGCCGCCCGCAACCGGCCGGCCGTGGCGCGATCCAGCGGGAAGCGGCTAAAGCAATCGACCCAGACCCAGTCGACCTGGCCGGCCAGGGTCAACGCCGTGTCGATGCTCTCGAATTCGGAAACCCGCACGGCGCAGCGCCGCTCGCCGCGCCGGGCGCTGCGGATGAGGAAGGGGAAGGATTGGTCGAGGAAGAAGAAGTCCTCGATCCCCCGCGCCGCCATCAGGGCAAGCAGCCGGTCCTCCAGCCCTTCCTCCTTCACGTTCAGGATCAGCATGCCATGCCGGTAGCCAGCCAACCATGTCTCGAAGTCGAGCGCATCGGCCACGAAGGGGTCGTGGTGAATGATCAGCCGCGTCCCCTGGCTGCGGATATCCACCTCGATGCCGTATTCCACCGGCGTCTCGGCCAATTGAGCGATGCTGTTGCGGCGATGGGCGATGATTTTCACGGCTCGGCTCCGGGCTGGGGCGGGCGCGGTGGCGACGGCAGCCGGTAACGTGCCGCCAGCGCGGCCAC
>JAQGIA010000362.1 GCA_028291445.1 Belnapia sp. | reverse complement strand
GATCGATTATTCGGTGCTCGACCGCAGCAACGTCATCGGCCCGGGCTTTGCCCTGGAATACGGCGCCGCGCCCTATTCCTTCAGCAGCGTGCTGGTCTACGACAGCGCCAGGTTTCCCAACGGTCCGACCGGCTGGGCGGATTTCTGGGATACCCGCAAATTTCCCGGCACCCGGCTGCTGCGGCGCGATGCCAGCTGCGTTCTGGAAGCCGCCCTGCTGTCGATGGGCAAGGACCCGGCGGCGCTTTACCCGCTCGATACGCGGGCTGCGCTGAAGCGGGTGCTGGAACTGCGCCGCAACCTGGTCCTTTGGACCAATGGCAGCGAATCCGAGCAGTTGCTGCGCACCGGAGAGGCGGTCATGGGCCAGATCTGGCACACCCGCGCCACGGTGCTCGAAAAGGAAACCAATGGCCGGCTGAAGTTCATCTGGAACCAGGGCATCCTGCAGCCGGGCATCATGGTCATCCCCAAGGGCAATCCGGGCGGCGAGATGGCCCAGCGCCTGCTCGCCAGCATGCTGGCCAAGCCGGAACCCCAGGTCGGCCTGCTCGGCCTGCTCGGCAATGGCCCGACCAATCCCAAGGCCGCCGACATGGTCCCCGCCGAACTGCGCCGCTTCAACCCGACCGATCCCGAGAACGCGAAGCAGCAGGTGGTCATGGACGGCAATTGGTGGGGCGAGCACTACCAGTCGGTCAACCAGGACTACATCGACGCGGTGACCGGCTAGGCCCGGGCCAGGCCAAGGCGGCGGCCAGGGGAGGGGCATCCCGCCCCTGGCCCGAATCCTGCTTGGCTGCGGCCCGAACCCGATGCACTCTTGCTGCGTCGCAGCATGAGGTCCGAATGGCGCAGCAGGTTGATGCGGTCGAGCAGCCCGTCCTGGTCGTGAAATCCGGCGGCGAGGCGGCTTTCGCCGAATGGCAGGCTTGCTTCGCCGTCCACTCGCCCGGCCTGACCCTGCGGCACTGGGACGACCCGGAACTGCGGTTGGAGGCGGTGACCTATGCCGTCTTGTGGGACCCGACGCCGGGGCGCCTGGCGCAGATGCCCAATCTTCGCCTGGTCTTCGGCTCCGGCGCCGGCGTCGACAACGTCGTCGCCGACCCGGACTACCCGCGCCACATCCCCCTGGTCCGCACCAGCATCCCCGAAGCGACCGACCGGATGGGCGAGTATTGCTGCTGGGCCGCGCTCTCGCTGCTGAAGGACGCCCGCCGCATGGCGATCGCCCAGGGCGAGCGGCGCTGGGACTATTTCGAGCCGCCCTTCCGCGCCTGCGAGCGGACCGTCGGCATCATGGGCCTCGGCAACATGGGCGAGCGCAGCGCCATCATGCTGCAGGGGCTCGGCTTCCCGACCATCGGCTGGTCGCGGACCCGCAAAGCCGTCCCCGGCGTCGAGAGTCATGCCGGCGCGGCCGAGCTGGATGCCTTCCTGGCCCGCACCGATATCCTGATCTGCCTGTTACCGGCGACCGCCGAGACCCACAACATCATCGGTGCCGCGAACCTGGCAAAGCTGCCGCGCGGTGCCGGCTACATCGGCGCCGGGCGCGGGATGCAGCAGGACCTCGACGCCATCCTGGCCGCGCTGGACAGCGGCCAGCTCTCCGGTGCCGTGCTCGATGTCTTCGAGCCGGAGCCGCTGCCCGCCGAGCACCCGCTCTGGGCGCATCCCAAGGCCATCGTCACCGCCCATGTCGCCAGCCTGCCGTCGCGCATGGAGCGGGTCGCCTTCATCGCCGCCACCATCGCCGGCTTCGAGCGCGGCGCGCCGTTGCCCAACCTGTTCGACCATGCGCGAGGCTACTGACATGCCGCTCCCCGCACCGCCACGCCGCCCCGATCCCGACCACGTCCCGGACGAGCGGGAACTGCGCGAGGACCTTGCCGCGGCCTATCGCCTCATCGCGCTCCATGGGATGACCGACCTGGTCTTCACCCATCTCTCGGTGCGGGTGCCCGGTCCCGGTCATCGCTTCCTGGTGAACCCCTATGGCCTGCTGTTCGAGGAGATCACCGCCTCCTCCCTGGTGATGGTCGATGCCGAGGGCGAGCCGGCGCAGCCGACCGACTGGCCGGTGAACCCGGCCGGCTTCGTCATCCATTCGGCCGTGCACCTCGGCCGCCACAGCGCGCAATGCGTCATGCATACCCATACGCTGGCCGGCATGGCCGTCGCCGCGCAGACCGGTGGCCTGTTGCCGCTGAACCAGATCAGCATGGAATTCGATGGCCGCGTCGCCGTGCACGACTACGAGGGCGTCGCCGCCGACGACAACCTCTCGGAGCGCGAGCGGCTGGTGCAGGACCTCGGCGACAAGCCCTGCATGATCCTCCGCAACCACGGCCTGCTGACCGTCGGCGCCACGGTGCGGGAGGCCTTCTACTGGATGTGGTACCTGGAGCAGTCCTGCCGCATCCAGCTCGCCGCGCAATCCTCCGGCGTGCCGCTGGCCATCCCTTCCGCCGATACGGTCGCCCGCACCCGCGCCCAGTTCAGCATGGGGCCGACCAAGGGCTGGCTGCCCTGGCAGGCGCTGAAGCGGAAGCTCGACCGCGAACAGCCGGACTACAAGCACTGAACGCGCTGCCATCCCAGCGTGTGGAAGCCAAGGCGCATGCGCTGGAACTGCGGTCGCTGACCCGGCGCTACGGCAGCTTCGTCGCGGTCGATGGCGTCTCCCTCAGCGTCCCGCGCGGCGCCTTCCTGACCCTGCTAGGCCCTTCCGGCAGCGGCAAGACCACCATCCTGATGACCATCGCCGGCTTCGTCGCGCCGACCGAGGGCATGGTCCTGCTCGACGGCAGCGACATCACCCCGCTGCCGCCGGAACGCCGCGACTTCGGCATGGTCTTCCAGGGCTATGCGCTGTTCCCGCACATGACCGTCGCGGAAAACGTTGCCTTCCCGCTCCGCGTCCGCGGCCTGTCCCGCGCCGACCGCGACGCCAAGACCCGGGCCGCGCTGGACCTCGTGCAGCTCGACCGCTTCGCCGAGCGCAAGCCGTCCCAGCTTTCGGGCGGGCAGCAGCAGCGGGTGGCGCTGGCCCGCGCCCTGGTCTTCGACCCCGCCCTGCTGCTGCTGGACGAGCCGCTCTCGGCGCTCGACAAGAAGCTGCGGGCGGAATTGCAGGAGGAACTCAAGGCACTGCACCGCCGGGTCGGCCGCACCTTCGTCAACGTCACGCATGATCAGGACGAGGCGCTGTCGCTCTCCGACCAGGTCGCCATCCTGAACCATGGCAAGCTGATCCAGCTCGGCGCCCCCGCCACGCTGTACGAGCAGCCGCGCACCCGCTTCGTCGCGGATTTCCTCGGCAAGTCGAATTTCATCCGAGGCCTGGTGCGGGAAAGCCGGCCATCCGGTCTGCTGTTGCAGGCCGGTGCCACCACCCTGGTGCAGCAGGCGCCCGGCGGGCCGCGCCCGGCGCCCGGCACCACCGCGCTGCTCTCGCTGCGGCCGGAAAAGATCGCTCTGCTGGCGGCAGGCGAGACCGCCGAGAACAGCGTTTCGGGCAGCATCCTCTCCTGGGCCTATCTCGGCTCCGGTTTTCTGTTGGTTGTCCGCACCGCCGACCTCGGGGAGATCCGGGTGGCGCTGCCGGCCTGGCGCGCACCCATCGCCCCTGCCGAGGGGCTCGCGGTCCGGCTCGGCTGGTCGGCCGATGCCGCCGTCCCGGTCGAAGACGATCTGGTGGCCGATGCAGCGTAATTCGCTCGGCTGGTGGCTGCTGCTGCTGCCGGCCTTCCTGCTGATGACGGTGTTCTACATCGCGCCGATCCTCCAGGTGCTGACCATCTCGGTCACCGAGCCCGAGCTTGGCTTCGGCAATTATGAACGGCTGCTGACCAACATGGGCGTGCAGCGGGTCATCGGCACCACCCTGCGCATCGGCCTCATCACCACCGGCATCGCCCTGCTGCTGGGCTATGCGCTGGCCTATGTCATCGCACTGGCCGAGCCCCGGGCGCAGCGCTGGTGGCTGCTGTGTGTCCTGCTGCCGCTCTGGATCAGCGTGCTGGTCCGCGCCTTCGCCTGGGTAACCCTGCTGCGGCGCCAGGGGCTGGTGAACGAGGGGTTGCAGGGACTCGGGTTGATCGATGCGCCGCTGCCGCTGGTCTGGAACGAATTCGGCATCGTCGTCGGCATGGTGCACTACATGGTGCCCTATGCGGTGCTGCCGATCCTGGCCAGCATGCGGGAGATCGACCCGCGGCTGCTAGCCGCCGCGCGCGGCCTTGGCGCCTCCCGCCGCACCGCTTTCCTGCGGGTCTTCCTGCCGCTTTCGGCGCCGGGGCTGGTCGCCGCCGGCGTGCTGGTCTTCATCTTCTCGCTCGGCTTCTACATCACTCCGGCCATCCTCGGCGGCGGCAAGACGCTGATGGCGGCGGAGTGGATCAAGCTGCAGATCCTCGACATCATCCGCTGGGGCATGGGCACCATGCTGGCGACGGTGATGGTGGTCGCCATATTGGTGACCCTGGGCATCTTCTCCCGTATCATCGACCTGCGCCGGATGTTCGGGGCGCGGGCGTGACGGCGCCCGATGGCCGCAGCGCCGCCAGGCGCGAAGGGCTCAACCGGCCGCCGCGCGCCATGGGCGCTACCTCGCCGCGCGCCATGGGCGCGACGCCATGACGGGCGGCTACGCCGCCGGCCCGCTGGCCCGCATCATCGCCTGGGCGACGGTGCTCTAACTAATTCTGCCGA
>JAQGIA010000339.1 GCA_028291445.1 Belnapia sp. | reverse complement strand
CGGCCCGCAAGGGCTATGTGGTCATGGTCACGCCCCGCCACTACACCGCCGAGATGCTGGCCAAGGCGCGCGCCCGCTTCGAGGATATCTACCGCGAGGTCGGCCGCGACCCGGCGCAGCTGCGGTTCGGCGCGCTGCGCCATGTCTGCATCACCGACAGCAAGGCCGAGGCGGCGGATTTCCTCGATCACGTCCGCTACCAGATCCGCCTTTCGCAGAGCCTGCGCCACCGCGAGCAGGGGATGCAGGGCGGCATGCTGATCGAAAAGCCCTGGCCGGGCGAGATGAGCCTTGAGGACATGGCCCGCCACATGATGGTGGGCGATGCGCATACCGTCGCCGAACGGCTGGTGGCCGAGATCCGCCTCGCCAAGCCGTGCCATTACCTGCTGCACTTCCAGGCCGGCGGATCGACCACCGCATTGGCGCTGCGCAGCATCGAACGCTTCGCCACCCAGGTCCGGCCGCTGCTGGAACAGGCAGTCGGCCCGCTCGATCGCATCGGCATCCCGGAGACCATGGCTGCATGACCGAACCCCGCTTCGACGAACCCCGGTTTGAAGAATTGGCCTTCGCCACCCCCACGCCGGAGGGGCTGGCGGCGAGCTACGCCTATCTGCACGCGAAGCTCGACGCCGGGGAGGTCGCCGGGGTGCTGGCCGAATGGGACATCCTGCGCCGCGACTACGATAGCTGGTCGGCGCTGGTCCATCTGCGCTTCGCCCAGGACACCACCGATGCCGCGGCCAAGGCGGCGCGCGAATACAGCGACACGCTTTCGCCCGAGGCGACCGGCCATGAGGTCGCGCTGAAGCGCCGGCTGCTGGCGCTGCCGGACCGCGCGGCCCTGGAAGCCGCGGCCGGCGCCCACGCGCTGCGGCTTTGGGAGATGGACATCACCACTTTCGACCCGGTGATCGCCGAGGATTTGGAAGAGGAAGCCAGGCTCACCGCCCGCTATACCGGGCTGATGGCCTCGGCCAAGCTGGAGATCGACGGCAAGACCATCAACCTCTCCGGCCTCGCCCCCTATGCCGAGGATCCGGACCGGGCGAAGCGCCACCAGGCCGAAGCCCTGCGCTGGGGCTTCTTCGCCGAACATGGCGAGGAACTGGACGAGATCTACGACAAGCTGGTGGCGCTGCGCCATGGCATGGCGGTGAAGCTCGGCTACGAGAATTACATCGCGCTCGGCTACCGCCGGATGCGTCGGGTCGATTACGACGCCACCGATGTCGCCCGCTACCGCGACCAGGTCGCCGAGCATGTCGTGCCGCTGGTGGCCAGGCTGCTGGAAGCCCGCCGCCAGCGACAGGGTTGGGACAGGCTGCAGGCCTGGGACGAAGCGCTGATCGATCCTGCCGGCAATCCCAAGCCGATCGGCGACCACGACGTGCTCGTCGCCGCCGCGCAGGACATGTTCGACCGCATGGACCCGCGGCTGGCCAGCTTCTACCGGCTGATGAACGAGGGCGGCTTCCTCGACATGAAGAACCGCCCGGGCAAGGCCGGCGGCGGCTTCTGCACGAGCTTCCCCACCGCCGGCGTGCCCTTCATCTTCGCCAATTTCAACGGCACCCACCACGATATCGGCGTGTTCACCCATGAGATGGGCCATGCCTTCCAGAATTGGGAAAGCCGCTTCCAGCCCGGCATCGACTACCTCTGGCCCACCATGGAAGCCGCCGAGATCCATTCCATGTGCCTCGAATTCCTGACCCATCCGCATATGGACCTGTTGGTCGGCGCCGATGCGGCGGAGCGCTTCCGCCGCATGCACCTGGAATCCTCGCTCGCCTTCCTGCCCTACGGCGTCTGCGTCGACCACTTCCAGCACGAGGTCTATGCCAACCCCACCGCGACCCCGGCCGAGCGCCATGCCATCTGGCAGCGGCTGGAACGCCGCTACATGCCCTGGACCGATTACGGCGACCTCGCCTACCCGGCGAAAGGCGGCCGCTGGCAGGCCAAGCAGCACATCTATAATTCGCCGCTGTACTACATCGACTATACGCTGGCGCTCTGCTGCGCCCTGCAGTTCTGGGTCAAGGCACGGGAAGATGCACCGGCCGCGCTGGCGGATTACGTGGCGCTGTGCGGTCGCGGCGGCGCGGCGCCGTTCCAGGCGCTGGTCGCCTCGGCCGGGCTGATCTCGCCCTTTGCCCCAGGTGCGTTGGAGGCGTTGGTGCGGGAGGCGGAGGCAGCATTGGCGGCATAGAGGGCAGCAAGGCCGGGAGAAGGTATTCTCCCGGACCCTCTTCTATTTTTATTCATCAAGAAGGCGGGCGGACTATCGCGCCACTTGCGCAATCGGAAACGAGCGCAGGTCGCGCTGCGCCGTGCGGAACACGGCATCCTGCTGGTGCTGCTTCTCCCGCGCCAGCTGCGGCACCCGCCGCATCACCCATTCGCCGAGGCCCAGCGCGCTGACCCGCCCCTCGGCATCCATCGCCGCCTTGCCGCGCAACCCCTCGCGCAGCGCATAGGCGAAGACCCCGTTGCGATCGTCGTAGCTGTCCAGCGCCTCCTGCCGGCTGCCGCTGGCGGCCAGCAGGAAGCGCCCGGTCTCGTTGCCCAGCGCCGAAAGCTGCTCCATCGTCAACTGCCCGGCGTGGCAGGTATCGAGCAGCAGGAAGGCATCGCGCGAACGGATGCGGGCGAGCGCCGCCACCAGCGTCCCGTCGTCGATCCCCTGCGCCCGCAGCGCCGCCCAGTTGGAGGTGTCCCTGGTATCCTGCGGCAGGAACAGGAAGCGGTTGTCCGGCTCGGTCCGGATGCCATGCCCGGCGATGTAGAGGATGAAGGTGTCGCCCGGGCCGGCCTCCTCCGCCGCGCGGGCCAACGCATCCAGCACGCCACGCCTGGTCGCCTCGGCATCGCGCAGCAGGGTCACCCGGGTTTCGCGGAACAGCGACCCGGCGCCGCTCCGCAGCACCTCGGCCACCGCCTCGGCATCCGGCACGGCGAAGCGCAGGTTCAACTCGGGATTGGCATAGCGGTTCACCCCGATGGCCAGCACCAGCAGCCGGCCCGCATCGGGCGGCGGCTCGGCCTCGCCGGGGCGGCGCAGCACCAGGGCCGGGCCATCGGCGAACAGCGTCCGGTCCTCGGCATACAACCGGGTGGCGATGCGGTTGGCGCCGGGATCGAGCGGCACCTCCACCTCGGTGGCGCCCGCCGAGCTGCGGACCGCGATCCGGTCGTTCACCAGCACGTCCAGCGGGCCGAGGCCGAGGCCGCGATCGGTCGCGGTGAAGCCGAGCCGCAACGCCGTCGCCCCCTCCGGCAAGGCCCGCGCATCCCAGGGCAGCGGCAGGCACGCCTCGGCCACCACCGCACAGGCCGTGGCGCCCGCCAGGACCGGTAGCCGGCCGATCCGGCCGCGGACTTCGCCAAGCTGCGCCATCCGCTCTCGCGCCGGGGCCTGATCGCCGGCGATGCGCTGATGCACCGCGCGCGGCGCATAAAGCGCCCGGTAGGCCTGCTGGAAGCTGGCCCATTCGGTGCTTTGCGCCCGGCCCCGGTTCAGCAGCACGCCGACCAGCTCCTGCCCGCCGTTCGGGGCATGGTCGAACAGCCCCTCCGGCGTCCACAGCACCCAGCGCCGCGTGTCCGCATGGATGAAGAGCGCCGCCTGTTCCACCAGCGCGCCGCCGCCGAAGCGGTACCAGCGCAGGGTGCCATCCCCCAGGGCCGCCACGGCCACATCCCCGGCGACCGTCACCCCCCAGACGGCGCCGGGCACCGCCAGCGCATCGGCCTGCCGCCCTGACGCATCGAACAGTCGCAGATGGGTGTCGGTCCCCAGCAGGAAGCCATCCTCCCGCAGCAGGATCGCCAGGCTCCGGGCATATTCGCCGTCGCCCAGCCGAAGCGGTATCTGGCCAAGCCGCGGCCGGTTCGAATTGCGCCAGTCCAGCACCTGCAGC
>JAQGIA010000300.1 GCA_028291445.1 Belnapia sp. | reverse complement strand
GCGGCCCTCGACCAGCGCCGCCCCGGCCTCGTCGGGCGCTGTGCGCAGCGCCTCGAAGGCGCGGTCCAGCTCGGCCTTGCGCGCCTCCGGCCCGGCCCGGGGGGCGGGTGGGGCAGCAGCGGGGGCTTGGCCCGCGGGGGATTGGCCAGTGGGGGCTTGGGCATGGGCCAGAGCCGGGATGGCGAGCAGGATCAGGAGGAAGATGCGGCGCATCGTCGCAGGGTCGGGCCGCGGCCACCCGATCGCAAGCGGCAACCGGCTTCCTGTCAGCCAGCCTTCTGGCAATTGGCGCAAACTCCTTCCGCCTCCACCGTGCTGCGCGCCAGGGCGAAGCCTGCCGCCGCCGCCGCCCGCTTCAACGCCAGCGCCACCCCGGGGTCGCTCACCTCGGCCGTGGCGCCGCAGCGCGAGCAGATCAGGAATTGATGCGGGTGGTCATGCGCCGCGCCGCAATCGCAATCCACCGGATGATCCTCCACCTCGACGCAGCCGATGAAGGCGCCCAGCCGCTCCACCTTGTGGATCAGCCCTTGCTCGACCAGGAAATCCAGCGCCCGGTAGACCGTGGGCGGCGCCGCCCCGGCCCGGCTGGCCTTCAGCCGGTCGAGCAGCGCATAGGCGCCGACCGGCTGCTCCGCCTCCAGCACCAGCCGCAGCACCTGGCGGCGCAGCGCGGTCAGCTGCGCCCCGCGCCGGGTGCAGAGCGCGGCGGCGCGGTCGAGGCTGGTTTCCAGCGTGATCCCAGGGGCGAGCCTTGGGGCAATTCCCGGGGCGTCCTTCGCGGCGGTGTCCGGCATGGGCTCCTCCATCGCGGTCTCCGCGTCCTTTATGAAGTACGGCCTTCCTGCCCTATATAGGGCGATGACCCCCGATCCGACGAGCCTCGCCGCGCCCGACCTGAACGCCGAGCCCGACCCGAATGCCGAGCCCAATCCGGATAACGGACCCGGCGCGCGCGCCCGCTTCCTCGATGCCATCCGCTTCGACCTGCGCGGCCTGGTGCCCGCCATCGCCCAGCAGCACGACAGCGGGGAGGTGCTGATGCTCGCCTGGATGAACCGCGAGGCGGTCGAGGAGACCCTGCTCACCGGCCGCGCCTGCTACTTCTCCCGCTCGCGCAACCGGCTCTGGCGGAAGGGCGAGACCTCCGGCCAGGTGCAGCGACTGGTGGATCTGCGGCTCGATTGCGACGGCGATGCGCTGCTGGTGCTGGTCGACCAGACCGGCGTCGCCTGCCACACCGGGCGGCGGAACTGCTTCTACCTCGCGCTGCGCGACGGCGAGGTCACCGAACTCACCCAGCCGACCACCGACCCGGAGGCGCTGTACGGCCGATGACACCCATTCCGGTCTCCCCCATCCCGGTCACCGTGCTCACCGGCTTCCTCGGCGCCGGCAAGACCACGCTGCTGAACCGCCTGCTGCGGCACCCGGATCTCGCCGATACCGCCGTGCTGATCAATGAATTCGGCGAAATCGGCCTCGACCACCTGCTGGTCGAGCGGCTGGACGGCGATACCGTGCTGCTGAACGCCGGCTGCCTCTGCTGCACAGTGCGGGGCGACCTGGTCCGCGCGCTGCGCGACCTGGCCGGGCGCATCGCCGGCGGCCAGCCCATCCGCCGCGTGGTGGTCGAGACCACCGGCCTCGCCGACCCCGCCCCCATCCTGCAGACCCTGATGAGCGACCCGCATCTGCTGGCCCGCTTCCGGCTCGACGGCGTGGTGACGCTGGTCGATGCGGCGACCGGCATGGCGACGCTCGATGCCCAGCCGGAGGCGGTGAAGCAGGCCGCCGTCGCCGACCGGCTGGTGCTGACCAAGACCGACCTGGCGACGCCGGAGACGGTTTCCGCCCTCTGGACCCGGCTGCGCGCGCTGAACCCCGGCGCACCGCTGCTGAATGCGCTGCATGGCGACATCGGCCCGGCCGAGCTGCTGGATTGCGGGCTTTACGACGCGACGCGCAAGCACCCCGATGTCCGTCGCTGGCTGGATGCCGAAGCCTATGCGGCGCATGACCATCACCATGCGCATCACCACGGCCATGGCCACGACGTCAGCCGCCACGATGCCCGCATCCACAGCTTCTGCCTGACCTTCGACGAGCCGCTCCCCTGGGAGGGCATCTCCACCTGGCTGGAGGTGCTGACCATGACGCGGGGCGAGAGCGTGCTCCGCATCAAGGGCATTCTGGCGCTCGAAGACCAGGTGCTGCCCATCGCCATCCACGGCGTCCAGCACCTGTTCCATCCCCCGGCCCGCCTCGCCGCCTGGCCGAAGGCCGCGGATGGCACCGAGGACCGCCGCTCCCGCCTGGTCTTCATCCTGCGCGACCTCGACCGCGCCACCGTCGAGAAGGGACTGCTGGCCTTCGCCGACAGCGCCCGGCGGGACCGGGCCGTCGCCGGTGCCGCTCCCTCCCCCTGACCCGTTCCTGAACGGAAGCCCGCCATGCCGTTGACCATGCCGGAGGAGCTGCTGCTCCTCATGCTCGACGAGACCAGCGGCCGCATCATCGACCATGCCACCCCGGCCGGCGACGATGCGCTGATCGCCGCCATCCTGGGCGAGCTGGCCCTGGCCGGCCGGATCGATGCCGGCACCCGGCCGCTCCGGGTGCTGGACGCAGCGCCGCTCGGCGATCCGGAACTGGATGCGGTGCTGCACCGCCTGGCCGCGGCCCCGGCGCCGCAGGAGGCCCAGGGCTGGATCGCCCAGCTCGCCACCGAGGCCCCGGCGCTGCGCGACCGCTTCTTTGCCCGGCTGGTCGCCCATGGCATCCTGCGCGAGGAAGACAGCCGTTTCCTCTGGGTCTTCCCCGAACGCCGCTACCCGGCGGTCAGCGGCCGGGAGGAACGCGCGGTAAAAGCCCGGCTGCTCGGCGTGATCTTCGAAGGTGCCGCCCCGGCGCCGCGCGACCGGCTGCTGCTCGGCCTGGC
>JAQGIA010000290.1 GCA_028291445.1 Belnapia sp. | reverse complement strand
TGAAGGACGGCCGCATCGCCGCCATCGGCAAGGCCGGCAACCCGGATACCCAGAACGGCGTCACCATCATCATCGGCCCGGGCACCGAGATCATCGCCGGCGAGGGTCGCATCCTCACCGCCGGCGGCCTGGATGTGCATATCCACTTCATCTGCCCGCAGCAGATCGAGGAGGCGCTGGCCGCCGGCATCACCACCATGTTCGGCGGCGGCACCGGCCCGGCGCATGGCACGCTGGCGACCACCGCCACGCCGGGGCCCTGGCACATGGCGCGGATGCTTCAGGCGGCCGAGAGTTTTTCGATGAACCTCGGCTTCCTCGGCAAGGGCAACGCGGCGCTGCCGGCGGGGTTGGAGGAACAGATCCTCGGCGGCGCCTGCGGCCTCAAGCTGCACGAGGATTGGGGCACCACGCCCAAGGCCATCGACACCTGCCTCCGCGTGGCGGATGCCTTCGACGTGCAGGTGGCGATCCATACGGATACGCTGAACGAAAGCGGCTTCGTCGAAAGCACCATCAAGGCGATCGCCGGCCGCACCCTGCAGGCCTTCCACACCGAAGGCGCCGGCGGCGGTCATGCGCCCGATATCTTGCGCGTTGTCGGCGAGCCGAACTTCCTGCCGAGCAGCACCAATCCGACCATGCCCTATACGGTGAATACCGTGGACGAGCATCTCGACATGCTCATGGTCTGCCACCACCTCGACCCGCGCATCGCCGAGGACGTCGCCTTCGCCGAAAGCCGCATCCGGCGCGAGACCATCGCCGCCGAGGATATCCTGCATGATCTCGGCGCCATCTCGATGATGTCGTCCGACAGCCAGGCGATGGGCCGGGTGGGGGAGGTCATCATCCGCACCTGGCAGACCGCCCACAAGATGAAGACCCAGCGCGGCCGGCTGGCGGGGGAGAAGGGCGACAACGACAACCTCCGGGTCCGCCGCTACATCGCCAAATACACCATCAACCCGGCCATTTCCCAGGGCATCAGCCAGCATGTCGGCAGCGTCGAGGTAGGCAAGCTCGCCGACCTCGTGCTGTGGTCCCCCGCCTTCTTCGGGGTGAAGCCGGATATGATCCTGAAATGCGGCTCGATCGCCATGGCGGCGATGGGCGACCCGAACGCCTCCATCCCGACGCCGCAGCCGGTGCATTACCGGCCGATGTTCGCCAGCTACGGCAAGTCCATGGTGGCCAGCGCCGTCACCTTCACCTCCGCCGCGGCGCTGGCGGGCGGCATCGGCGCGCGGCTCGGCCTGCAACGCGAATTGCTGGCGGTGCGCAATACCCGCTCCGGCATCAGCAAGTGCGACATGGTGCTGAACGACGCCCTGCCGAAGATCGAGGTCGATCCCGAAACCTACGAGGTCCGCGCCGACGGCGAATTGCTGGTCTGCGAACCCGCCAAGGTGCTGCCCATGGCGCAGCGCTATTTCCTGTTCTGATGACCGACGCACTCCCCCGCGCCACCCAGGTCCTGCCGCATGGCGGCTGGATCGCCCGCACCGCCCGCCATACCGTCACGCTGGATTTCGACGACCGCTTCCGCCGCCGCCGCCGTTATGTCGCGGAAGATGGCTTCGCCTTCCTGCTCGACCTCGAGGACGCGACGGCGCTGCGCGACGGCGACGGGTTGCTGCTGGAAGGCGGTGGCGTCGTCCTGGTCCGTGCCGCGCCGGAACCGCTGGCGGAAATCCGCGCCGACAGCCCCGGCCGGCTGATGCGCCTCGCCTGGCACCTCGGCAACCGCCATCTGCCGACCGAGATCCAGCCGGATTACCTGCTGATCCGCGACGACCACGTCATCCTCGCCATGCTGCGCGGCCTGGGCGCCGAGGTGCGGCAGGTGAATGCCCCCTTCAACCCGGAGGGCGGCGCCTATGGCGAGCACAACCGCCAGCCGGACCACCATCATCATCACCATGATGGCCATGACCATCACCACTGAAGCCGCCGCGCTGTATCGCCTGCTGGCCTGGCTCTCCCCGGCCTATCCGGTCGGCGCCTATACCTATAGCCACGGCCTGGAAACCGCGGTGGAGGACGGCAGCATCACCACCCGCGCCGGGCTGGTCGATTACATCGCCACCGTGCTGACCGCCGGCGCCGGCCGCATCGACGGCGCGCTGCTGACCGCCGCCTGGCGCGCTGCCGCCACCGGCGACGCGGCCGCGCTGGACGAGGCCGCGCAGCTCGCCGCCGCCTGGCGCGGCACCGCCGAGACCGCCCTCGAATCCATGGCCCAGGGCACCGCCTTCACCAGCGTCACCCTCTCCGCCTGGCCGCATCCGGGCCTTGCCGCCCTGGCCGCCCGCCATCCCCGCCGCCTCGCCCATCCCATCGCCTTCGGCGCCGCCGCCGGCTTCCACGCCATCCCGCTGCGCCCGGCACTGGCCGGCTGGCTGGCCGGCTTCGCCGCCAACCTGGTCTCGGCCGGGGTGCGGCTGGTGCCGCTGGGCCAGACCGACGGACAGATCGCCACCGCCGCCCTTCACCCCATGGTGGAAGCCGCCGCCGATGCCGCGCTCACCGCCGATCTCGACCGGATTGGCACCGCCGCCCCGATGCTCGACCTGCTCTCGATGCGCCACGAAACCCAATACACGAGGCTGTTCCGCTCATGAGCGAGATCGAAGACGGCCGGCCGATTCAGCCTTCCGGGCGCGATGCGCCCTCCGGCCATCGGACGGCCAACGGCCCCTTCCGGGTCGGCATCGGCGGTCCCGTCGGCTCCGGCAAGACCGCGCTGACCGAACGCCTTTGCCGCCACCTGCGCGACAGCCACGACATCGCGGTCATCACCAACGACATCTACACCAAGGAGGATGCCGAATTCCTGACGCGCGCCGGCGCGCTGGACCCCTCGCGCATCGCCGGGGTGGAGACCGGCGGCTGCCCGCATACCGCCATCCGCGAGGATGCGAGCATCAACCTCGCCGCGGTGCATGACATGTCCGAACGCTTCCCCGATCTCGAGTTGCTGTTCATCGAAAGCGGCGGCGACAACCTGGCCGCCACTTTCAGCCCTGAGCTGGCCGACCTGACACTTTACGTCATCGACGTCTCGGCTGGCGACAAGATCCCCCGCAAGGGTGGCCCCGGCATCACCCGGTCGGATATGCTGGTGATCAACAAGATCGACCTGGCGCCGCTGGTCGGCGCCGACCTCTCGGTGATGGACCGCGACAGCCGCCGCATGCGGGGCAAGCGGCCCTTCATCTTCACCAACCTGAAGGAGGACCTCGGCGTGGCCGAGATCGCCGACTTCATTCTCACCCAGGGCGGGATCGCCCCGCGAAAGGCTGCCTGATGAACCCCTCGATCCTCCTTGCCGCCGCGCTGCTGCTGCCGGTGCCGGCTTTTGCCCATGTCGGAGGCGAACTGCACCACGGGCTGCTGGCTGGTTTCCTCCACCCGCTGAGCGGCGTGGACCACCTGCTGGCCATGGTCATGCTGGGTCTCTGGGCCGGGCTGGCCGGCGGCGCAGCGCGGCTGGCGCTGCCGGCCGGCTTCCTCGGCGGCATGGCGCTGGGCGCGCTGCTGGGCCTTTCGGGCGTGGCGCTGCCGATGGCGGAAGCCGGCA
>JAQGIA010000240.1 GCA_028291445.1 Belnapia sp. | reverse complement strand
CGCATCGAGCAGCACCTCGAGAAGATGTCGGCCGCCGCCTCGATCGCCGCGCTGAAGGAATGCGAGATCGCGATCCTGGTGGTGGATGCGCTGGTCGGGATGGATGAGCAGGAATTGCGCCTTGCCCGGCTGGCCGAGCGCGAGGGCCGGGCGGTGGTGATCGCCTTCAACAAATGGGATGCGGTCGAGGACCGCGAGGCGACCAAGCACAGGCTGGAAGACGCGCTGATGGCCAGCCTGGCGCAGATGCGCGGCATCAAGGTGGTGCCGATCTCGGCCAAGACCGGGCGCGGCGTCGACAAGCTGATGCCGGCGGTGCGCGAGGTCTATGAGCTGTGGAACCGGCGCATCCCGACCGGCGAGCTGAACCGCTGGTTCGAGGGCATGATGACCCGCCATCCGCCGCCGTTGTCGGAAGGCCGCCGGATCAAGCTGCGCTATGCCACCATGCCCAAGGCGCGGCCGCCGACGGTGACGGTGTTTGGGACGCGGGCGGAGCAGCTGCCGGAGGACTACCGGCGCTACCTGGTGAACGGCTTCCGCGAGGCCTTCAAGATGCCCGGCGTGCCGATCCGGCTGCAGATGCGGGGCACGGTCAATCCTTACGCGGAAGAAGAATGAAGCATGACCGGCTGAGGGCCGCTGCGTGCGGCCCCGGCGGAATGCGGCCCCGGCGGCCCGCTTCAGATGGCGCCCATGAAGGTTTCGTCCCGGAAGTCCGTGCCTAATCCAAAGACGGGGTCCACGGCACTCATGCTATTTCACGGTTTACGCGGATAAATCGGCCGATCGGGTGCGGCCCAGGCTGCTGGCCAGCGACGAACCGGCCGCAGCCGAGGCATGTTCGCCTGGGGCGTGCCGATCGAAGTCTAGCGCCGCACCTCGAGCACTGCCCGCGCCACCAGATCGTCGGCCGCTGGGCGCATCGCCTCGGGATGCGGCCGGGCCGGGCCGCGCGGCCGTTGCGCCCAGACCGTCGCCTCCGGCACCTGCACCCGGAAGCCGGCGTGGCGGAAGCGGCCGACCATGGCGGAAAGTCCCAGCCGGTTCACGTAGATCCCGGCCCGGCCGACCAGCGGGCTGGCCCAGAAGCCGTCGCTGAAGCGCAGGTGCTGCAGGCCCCCGCCGAGATGGTCCTGGAAGTCGATCCGGTGCAGGCCGACGCCGTCCGGGGCGGTCACCCGGTGGAGCTGCGCCAGCAACGGCCCCATCTCGTCGCGGCGGACGTGCTCGAGCACCGCCTCGCTCACCACGAGATCCACCGCGCCATCCGGGATGGCGGCCAGCGCCTCCGGTCCACCGATCAGCAGGGTCGCGTGGCAGCGCCGGAGGATGGCGTTGCGGTCGGTGCAGCCGGTCAGGTCGGGCACCGGCACGCCATGGCTGCGGGCCAGCGCGGCGACCGCCAGATAGGCGCCGGGATCGGGCGGGGCGCTGTCGGCCGGGTCGATGAACCAGATGTGTTCCAGGCCGAGCCCGGCGAGCACCGGGACGCGCAGCACCATCCGGCCGGGTCCGACCTCGAGGAAGCTGCGCGGCCGGCGGCCCATCAGCCTCGTGGCATCGGCCAGCAGGGCCGGCGGCGGGCCGAGCAGCTTGGCCGGGTCGCGGGCCTCGAAGGACGGCCGCGCGAGGCCGATCGCCCGGGCGCGGGCGCCATGGATGCCGATCGAGGCGAGCCCCAGCTTGATCGCCAGCTTCGCCCACCAGGGCACCGGCGCGCCGCGCGCCAGACCGGTCGGGGCGGGCAGGACGCGGCGCGGCCGCGCCATCTCCTCCGTGTGCTGTTCCATGTGACTTGCGGTTGACCCGATGTTGCCACAGGCATAGCGCAAGGCCGTGCGGTTTGCCCAGGACAAGCCCATGCGATTGCCCCGAATAAGCCGCGCGGCTTGCCGAAACAGGCCCGTGCGGATTGCCGCAACTAGCCCGTGCGGATTGCCGCAACAAGCCCGTGCGGATTGCCGCAACAAGCAGGAGAACAACGTGAACCCGGTCGATCACATCCGCGGTTTCCAGCCGCAGCTGGCCGAATGGCGGCGCGACTTCCACGCCCATCCGGAAACCGGCTTCGAGGAGGTGCGGACCAGCGCCCTGGTTGCCGAACGGCTGGAATCCTGGGGCATCGAGGTGCATCGCGGCATCGGCCGCACCGGGCTGGTCGGCGTGCTGCGCAACGGCCGCGGCAACCGCGCCATCGGGCTGCGCGCCGACATGGACGCGCTCGACATGCCGGAGGCGAATACCTTCGCCCATGCCTCGACCAACCCCGGCAAGATGCATGGCTGCGGCCACGACGGGCACACCACCATGCTGCTCGGCGCCGCCCGCTACCTGGCGGAGACGCGGAATTTCGAGGGCACCGTCCACTTCATCTTCCAGCCCGCCGAGGAAGGCCAGGGCGGCGCCCGGGCGATGGTGGCGGATGGGCTGTTCGAGCGCTTCCCCTGCGACTCGGTCTATGGGCTGCACAACCGCCCCGGCATGCCGGTCGGCCATTACGGCATCCGCGCCGGGGCGATGATGGCCGGCTGCGGCTTCTTCGACCTGCTGATCCAGGGCAAGGGCGGCCATGGCGCGCGGCCCGAGAGCACGGTCGACCCGGTGGTCTGCGGCGCCGCCGTGGTCTCCGCCTTCCAGTCCATCATCGGCCGCAACGTGGCGCCGAACGATACCGGGGTGGTCAGCGTCACCGGCTTCACCGGCGGCACCGCCTACAACGTCATCCCCGACCAGGTCGCGCTGCGCGGCACCGTCCGCGCCTTCCGCACCGAGACCATGGCGCTGATCGAGGCGCGCATGCGGGCGCTGGCGGGCAGCATCGCCGAGGGCTTCGGCGCGACCGCCACGCTGGACTTCCGCGAGGTGACGGTGCCGCTGGTCAATGGCCCCGAACAGACCGCGCTGATCGCCGATGCCGCCGCGGCGATGGTCGGCGAGGCGCAGGTCGACCGCGCCCGCATCCCGGCCATGGGGTCGGAGGATTTCTCCTACATGCTGGCCGAGCGGCCGGGCGCCTATATCCTGGTCGGCAACGGCGAGGGCGCGGCCGGCGGCTGCGAGGTGCACAACCCGCATTACGACTTCAACGACGCCGCCATCCCCTATGGCGCCGGCATCCTGGCGGCGGTGGTGGAGCGCGAGCTGGGGGCGAAGCAGGCAGGCCTACCGGGCTGAGGGGCGCAACGAAGCCATAGCCGGAGCGTTCCACCCCACCGGCCGATCCTGGCTGCCTCTTTCGCGGAACCCCCGGCGCATGCCCGACGCTCCACCAGCCCCAGCGTTCAGCCGTGGCCCCGCCCTCCCCCGTGGCCTGAGCGCCGCGGGCGCCCCCGGCTCCGGCCTGCAACTGCTGCAGGGCGCCCTGCTGGTCATGGCGGTGCTCTACTTCGGCCAGGATCTGCTGGTGCCGCTGGTGCTGGCGGTGCTGCTCTCCTTCGTGCTGGCGCCGGTGGTGCGGCTGCTGCGGCGCATCGCCATCCCACGGCCGGTCGCGGTGGTGGTGACCGTGCTGCTGGCCTGCGCCGTGATCTTCGGGATCGGCGGGCTGGTCGGCCGGCAGGCGACCTTGCTGGCGGAGAACCTGCCGACCTACCAGGCGACCATCGGTCATAAATTATCCGGGCTGCGCAGCAGCGGCGGCCTGCTCGACCGGCTGACCGGCGCGGTGCAGGCGGTCGGCCGCGGCATGGGCGAGGCGGAGGCGCCGGCCAGGGGCACCGGGCCCAACGCCGGGCCCAACACCGGGGGGCCGGCTGCCGGACCGGCCGGGCGCTCCAGCGTCACGCCGCCCTTGCCGGTCGAGATCCGTACCCCCGACCCGACCGCCTTCGAGATGCTGCGCAAGGTGGCGGAGCCGCTGCTCGGGCCATTGGCGACCGCCGGCATCGTCGTCATCCTGGTGATCTTCATCCTGCTGTACCGCGAGGATCTGCGCGACCGGCTGATCCGCCTGGCCGGGGCGCGGGACCTGCACCGGACCATGGCGGCGATGGATGACGCGGCCTATCGGCTCTCCCGCTTCTTCCTGGCGCAGACCGGCATGAACACCGCCTTCGGCCTGTTCATCGCCAGCGCGCTCTGGCTGATCGGCGTGCCCAACCCGCTGCTCTGGGGCTTCGTCGCCGGGCTGATGCGCTTCGTGCCCTTCATCGGCGTCTTCATCACCATCGCCGGGCCCATCCTGCTGGCGCTGGCGGTCGATCCCGGCTGGACCACGCTGATCTGGGTGCTGGTGCTGTTCGGCATCAGCGAGATGCTGATGGGCCAGGTGGTCGAGCCTCTGATCTTCGGCCATTCGACCGGCCTCTCGCCGATCGCCGTCATCGCCGCCGCCACCTTCTGGACCTGGCTCTGGGGGCCGATCGGGCTGCTGCTGGCGGTGCCGCTGACGGTCTGCCTGGTGGTGCTGGGGCGGCATGTGGAGCGGCTGGAATTCCTCGAGGTGATGCTGGGCGACCAACCACCGCTCGACCCTGAGGAGACCTTCTATCAACGCGCCCTGGCCGGCGATGCCAGCGCCCTGGCGGAGCAGGCCGAGCGCTGCCTGAAGGAGAAGCCGCTGGCCGAATACCTCGATGCGGTGGCCTTGCCGGCGCTGCGGCTGGCCCAGGCGGATGCGGTGCATGGCGCGCTGCAGCCGGAGCGGAGCGAAGCGCTGCAGCGCAGCGTCGAATTGCTGATCGAGGATCTGGAGGAGGCCGAGGATCCGAACCCGGCCGAGGGTGAGGTGGTACCCACCCCGCTGCCAGCGGAATGGCACGCCGCCGGGGCAGTGCTTTGCCTGCCCGGGCGCGGCCCCTTCGACCATCTGGCGGCGAATATGCTGGCCCAGGTGCTGGCCCGGCGCGGTTTCGGCGTGCAGGTCGGCGGCGTGGGGACGCTGCCGGGGGTGGCGCCGCGGCTGATCTGCCTGTGCCTGCTGGAAGGCGGCAGCAGCAGCGCCACCGCGCGCTACCTGCTGCGCCGGGCGCGCCGTCGCCTGCCGGGGGTGCCGGCCATCGCCCTGGCCTGGACGGCCGCCGGCCAGGAGGCCGAGGGGATGCTGGCCAAGGCACTGCGGGCGGAAGGCGAGACGGCGCCGCTGGAGCTGGCGATGAGCCTGGTGGAGGCGCTGGACATGGCAACCGAGACGGCCGGACGGGCACCGCCACCGGCGCCGCAGCCGATGGTGCCGGCATCGCGGCCGGCAGGGGAGCCGCCCTTGGGCCTGGCGCCCGCGCCGGCCTGAAGCCGCCCCGCCCTACCCGAGCCGCTGCAACGGCACCCGGCTGGCGAGCCAGCTGCCGAGGGCGGCCATGGCCGCGGCGCCGAGGAAGGCGGCGCGGAAAGCCTCGGACAGCCCGCCCCGCAGCAGCGCCTGCTCGACAGGCGGCAGCGTCGCCAGCAGGCCAGGCCCGGCCTGCACCAGCCGGGCGAACAGCGCGGCGACGCCGGCATCCCCGGCCGCCAGGGTGCCGAACAGCAGCGCTCCCACCATCGCGGTGGCGACGGCGGCGCCGAGGGTGCGGGAGAATTGCACCGAGGCGGCCGCCGCCCCCAGCCGGTTGGTGCCGCCCGCCACCTGCACGGTGATCTGCACCACCGGGTAGGAACAGCCGAAGCCAAGCGCCACCAGCCCGAACAGCGCCGCCATGCCCCAATCCGGCAGCGCCCCGGCCAGCATGGCGATGGCGACCAGGGCGCTGGCGGCCAGCGCCAGGCCGAAGGTGGCGAAGGGCATGCCGATGCCGGTGCGGGTCATCAGCCAGCCGGCAGAAAGCCCGCCGATGCCGCCCCCCAGCGACAGCGGCAATAGCAAAACCCCGGCCCCGGCCGGCGAGGCGCCGCGGACGCTTTGCAGATAAATCGGCAGGAAGGTCAGCAGCGCCACCAGCGCGCCATGGGCGCAGGCGGTCATCAGGTTGCTGCGCAGGATGGTCGGCTCCGTCAGCAGCCCCAGCGGCAGCAACGGATCGCGCGCCCGGGCCTCCTGGCGCAGCAGCAGCCAGAGCGCCGTGCCGGCCAGCAGTGCCAGGCCGCCGGCCAGCGGCAGCGCGGCCAGCGACAGCTTCTGCAACTGGGACAGCGCCAGCAGCGCCGGGGCGACGAAGCCGGCGAACAGCAGCACGCCCGGCAGGTCGAAGCGGAAGCCGGCATGCCGCGAGCCGGGCCGGTTCGGGATGCGGAGCGCCAGCGGCACGGCGATGGCGATCCAGGGCAGCAGCGCCCAGAAGACCGAGCGCCAGCCGAGATGCTCGGTCAGCCAGCCGCCGGTGATCGGCCCGAGGCAGGAGGCGGTGGTGAAGCAGGCGACGATCCAGGCCTGGAAGCGGCCACGCTCGCGCGGCGGCACCGCCTCGCCGATCAGCGCCATGCTGAGGGTGGCGAGACCGCCGCCGGCGAAGCCCTGGATCAGCCGGCCGAGGATCAGCATGCCGAAGGAGGGCGCCGCGGCCGAGGTCGCGGCACCCAGCGCGGCCAGTCCGAGCGCCGCCAGCAGCAGGCGGCGGCGGCCGAAGACATCGCCCAGCCGGCCGAAGACCGGCGCGGCGATGGTGGCCGCGATCAGATAGGCGACCACCACCCAGGACAGGCTCTCGACCGCGCCGAGCGCGCCGGCGATGGCCGGCAGGGCGGTGGCGACGATGGTCTGGTCGATGGCCGATAGGATGATGGCCGGGGCGACGCCGGGGAAGCTGCGGAAGAAGGCGGAGCGCATCTCCGCGGCGGTCATGGCCGGTTCGGCCGGAGAGGTCATGCCCTGGTCCGCCATGCCGGTCAGATCACGCTGTTCCGGCCCATCTCCAGGAATTTCTCGCGCCGTCGGGCGCGCAGGGTCGCGCCATCGAGGGCCAGCAGCGGCTCCAGCAGGCTCCAGAGCTTGTCGCCGACAGCGGCCAGCGTCGCCGCGGTGTCGCGATGCGCGCCGCCCATCGGCTCCGGCACCACCGCATCCACGATGTTCAGCCGGCGCAGATCCTCGGCGGTCAGCTTCAGCGCCTCGGCCGCCGTCGCCGCCTGGGCCGCGTCGCGCCAGAGAATGCTGGCGCAGCCTTCCGGGCTGATGACCGAATAGATGCTGTGTTCCAGCATCAGGATGCGGTCGGCGGCGGCAAGCGCAATGGCGCCGCCGGAGCCGCCCTCGCCGATGATCGTGGCAATGAAGGGCACCGGGGCTTCGAGCCCGGCCTCGATCGACCGCGCGATGGCCTCGGCCTGGCCGCGGGCCTCGGCCTCGATCCCGGGAAAGGCGCCGGCGGTATCGACGAAGCTGAGGATGGGCAGGCCGAACCGGCTGGCCAGCTCGATGATGCGGCGAGCCTTCCGGTAGCCTTCCGGCCGGGCCATGCCGAAATTATGGATCACCCGGCTTTCGGTATCCGAGCCCTTCTCGGTGCCGAGCACCGCGACCGCACGGCCACGGAAGCGCCCGAGGCCACCGACCACCGCCGCGTCGTCGGCGAAGGCCCGGTCGCCGGCCAGCGGAGTCCATTCCTCGATCAGCGCCTGGATGTAGTCCAGGCATTTCGGCCGGTCCGGGTGGCGGGCGACCAGGGCCTTCTGCCAAGGGGTCAGCTTGCCATAGGTGGTCCGCAGCAGGGCCTGGGCCTTGTCGCGCATCCGCACGATCTCCTCGGCCACGTCGAGGCCGCCGGCATCCGAGGTCCGCCGCAGTTCCTCGATCTTGCCTTCGAGTTCGGCGATCGGTTTTTCGAAGTCGAGAAAGTGACGCATGCGGGCGGGTTAGCGGAAAAGCCCCGGAACGGAAAGCGGCGCCAAAGGGAGGAGGTCGCGGCGGCGCCCCCGGGCTACGGGCAGCCCATGCACCGGCCGGCGCACCGCGCCGCTGCGGATTCGAATCGATATTATCAATCGAAAGGCCGCATTTCAGAATCGGCTTTAGCCATTGCTTCAAGGATCGGGTGCAGCTTGGCGGCGCACCGCAATAGACCGAGGAAACCCATGCGACTGTTCAACCGTCAGCGCCGGGCCGCGGTGGAAAAACTCAAATGGCTCGAGACCCTGGCTAATCATTCGGGTTTTGGGATGCCGTACTGTACGCATGAGGTTTCGGCGAATATCGCCGGCGTGACCGCCGCGGCGAACGAAACCGGCGTCAGCTCCGGCCGGATCATCAGCGCCGCGGCTGGCCTCTCCGGCCAGGCGGCCGAGCCTCGCCAGCAGGTGACCGGATTCCTCGTTCGAATCCGCGCTGCCTAGCAGCGCAGTCCCGAAGCCGCAGGCCGTGACGGCGTCGCGCCCTGCGGCACTCGCCTAATTCGCGCCGGGTTCGGCCAGCGGGTGATGCGCCTCGACCAGCGCCCGCAGCCGGTCCTCCATCACCTGGGTATAGATCTGGGTGGTGGCGATATCGGCATGGCCGAGCAGGATCTGCAGGCTGCGCAGATCGGCGCC